>JAFARZ010000376.1 GCA_019245115.1 Streptosporangiaceae bacterium
TTCCAAAGGGCTCTTTTCTTCCCACTGAAGGATGCTCATGTGTCCGCTATGTATCGGTATGCATAGTTCACCCAGGCTGTTCAGCGCACTCTAGCAAAGACGACATGCCCAACATGCCGCAAACGCACGTTATTTTGGCGCGCGCACCTGCGGGACGGTAACCGCCGCGGCGCTCGCTTCCGCTCGCTGTGTTTCCCTCCGCCGCGGCGCTCGCTTCCGCTCGCTCGGGTTCGTGTTAGCCGTACCCGCAGACCGCGGCTGCCACGATCGACCGCGGGCAGCGCCCGCCCGCAGCATCGAGGTATGACACGAGAAATAGTTACCGTGGGCGGCCACAGCGGCGCGGTCCTGAACGACAATCACATCATGACCGCGTCGGCCGCGTCGCCATTCAAGGGCGCGCTCAAGGCGCCGTTCACGAGGCGCGCCTGGGCCGAGCTACGCTACACGCTGGTCACCCTCCCGCTCGCGTTCGCCGCCGTCGCCTACATCGTGCCCATGCTCGCGAACGGGCTGACGTGGGCACTGTCCGCGCCTGCAGTGCGGAAATTCGGTGCGGCCAGCCGCTTGTTCGCGCGCGGGCTGCTCGGCGAAGACGTTCCGGCTCCGCCGCGGCTGCGGTCCAAGCCGGGCTTCAAGCTGGAGACACCGGACGCTGAGCGCCTCGCCAAGGCCGTTACGGCGGCCGGAAGCAAGGCGCGCGTGTGGGAGACGAGGCCCGGGGTCACAGTGCAAGGACTCGCACTGTCCCGGATCAGCGAACTGGCCGCCGCGGAAGGCATCACGATCCGCGAGGTCCGGCCGCAGAGCGAGGCGCTGAACTGGCTGGGCGGGCGCATCCTCGATCCGGTCACCTGGCGGACCCGCTGCTACTTCGGGGCCAAGCTGCCGCTCGCCGTGGCCGGCCTGCTCGTCGCCGCGGGTGGCTGGCTGGGCGGCCTGTTCTACCTGGCCGCCCCGGTCTGGTGGTCGCCGCTGCGGCGGCACTTCCCGTTCGCCGGGTTCCCCTTCCTCGCCCACGTCACCCCGTTCGCTGTCATGCCCGCCGGATTGGCCCTGCTCCTCGCCGGCCCGTGGCTGCTGCACGGCATCACCGAAACCGACCGTCGGCTCGTCCGGGGCCTGCTCGGCCCGAGCTCACCCGCCGAGCGGATCCGCGCACTCGAGGAGAGCCGGGCGCGGGCGGTGGACGATTCCGCCGCCAGGCTCCGCACAATCGAGCGGGACCTGCACGACGGAACCCAGGCACAGCTCGTGGCCCTGGCGATGAAGCTGGGCCTGGCCATGGACAAGCTCCACGTCGGCGACCTGGCCCGCGTCACCCAGCTCGTCGAGGATGCCCACCGCGGCGCGCTCGAGGCCATCGCTGACCTGCGGACCCTGGCCCGCGGCATCCATCCGCCGGTGCTGGACAACGGGCTCGCGGACGCGCTGGCCACGCTCGTGAACCGCAGCGCGGTCCCCGTCGAGCTGATCGCTGACATACCGGAGCGGCCGTCGGACGCGATCGAGACCATCGCCTACTTCTCCGCCGCCGAACTGCTCACCAACGTCGCCAAGCACAGCGGCGCCCGGCACGCCACGCTCGAAGCCGTGCACGTCCCCGGCCTGCTCCGGGTGCGTGTCAGCGACGACGGCCGCGGCGGCGCGCACCCGGTCCCGGAAGGCGGGCTGTACGGGCTGGCCGAGCGCGTCCGCACCGTCGACGGCCGCGTGGAGATCGACAGCCCACGTGGCGGCCCCACCACCGTGACCGTCGAGCTACCGTCCCACGCCTGAAAGCCAGTGAAAGCAAGGTCCAGTATGCGCATCGTCATCGCCGAGGACGCCGCCGTGATCAGGGCGGGACTCGCCGAGATCATCACCGACCGCGGGCACGAGATCGTGGCCGCGGTCGGCGACGCCGAGGCGCTCAAGGACGCGGTGGCCGCCCATGAGCCCGATGTCGCGATCGTCGACGTACGGATGCCGCCCAGCCACACCGACGAGGGCCTGCGCGCCGCGATCGCGATCCGCCGTGACCACCCGGGCGTCGGCATCCTCGTGTTCTCCCAGTACGTCGAGACCCGATACGCCGCCGACCTGCTCGCCGCGCGGTCAGGCGGGGTCGGCTATCTCCTCAAGGACAGGGTCGCCAACGTCGCCGAGTTCACCGACGCCATCGCCCGGATCGCGGCCGGCGGCACCGTGCTCGATCCCGAGGTCGTCAGCGGCCTGCTGAACGCCAGCCGGCACGTCAGCGCGCTCGCCGCTCTCACCGCGCGGGAGCACGACGTCCTGGCCCTCATGGCCGAAGGCCGCTCCAACAGCGCCATCGCGGATCACATCACCGTCTCCGAGCGCGCCGTCGAAAAGCACATCAGCAACATCTTCAGCAAGCTCGGCCTCCCGCCATCCGATTCCGACCACCGCCGCGTCCTCGCCGTCCTCGCCTTCCTCGGCACGTGAATGCCTCTCCTGGAAAGCGATTCGGGGGTCGGGCAATAGGGGGTGAGGACCCCGACGCGGAAGGGCCGTGATGAGCGATTCAGCGCGCCAGCTGGCCGCGGATCACCATTCGCAGGACGCAATCGACGATGCGGTGCTGATCGCCCGGTCCCGGCAGCGGCCCGAGTGCTTCTCGCTGCTGTTCGACCGGCACGCGACGGCGCTGTACCGTTACGTCGCCCGGCGGCTCGGCCGTGACGCCTGCGACGATCTGGTTGCCGAGACGTTCATGGTCGCGTTCCGCCGGCGGAACAGTTATGACGCGGCACACGCCGACGCCCGGCCATGGCTGTACGGCATCGCTACGAGGCTCATCTCGCGGCACCGGCGGGACGAGGCCCGGCACCTGCGAGCCATTGCCCGCATCCGGGTCAATCCGGCGCCCGAGCCCATCGAGGACGCGGTAACCGGCCGGGTCACCGCGCAGGCGCTGCGCGGTGAACTGGTGTCGGCTCTGGCCCGGCTGCCCGGTGCCCAGCGCGACGTGCTGCTGCTGGCCGCCAGCGGGCTCAGCCACGATGAGATCGCCAGAGCCCTCGGTGTACGCCCGGGCACGGTCGGGTCGCGTCTGTCCAGAGGCAGGCGCACGCTTCAGCAGGCGCTCGGCGGAGCGAATCCGGCGCGGTCACGAGAGGAATGAGCCAGTGGACGTGATGAAGATGCTCGAGGACTTCTGCGCAGGGGAACCGGCGCCTTCCCGGGACTGGCTGGCCACCGAGCGCGCGAAGATCGCGGCCGCCGTCGGCCAGACACCGTCGCGGCGCGCCACCAGGTGGCCGGTGCCACTGCGGACCGCGATCGCCGCCGTCGCCGCGATCGCCGCCGTCACCGCCTTGGCCATCGCGCTCGTGGTCCCGTCCGGACATGGCGGTCCGCAGGCGCGGCATGCCGGGCAGCCGCAGACCCGGACCGCCGCGTACGTGATCAGCCACACCGAGGCGGCGCTCCGCGCGCCCGCCGCCGAGAACTGGGTCGTGCACGTCCACACCTGGTATACCTCACCTACCCGCGTGTCCTTCGGTGTCGGTGACTCACTGACCGCACCACAGGTGGACGACTGGTATCACGGGCCGGACTCCAACGGACCCCTGCGGGAACAAGTGTTCACCGCGGCGGGTCAGCCCGTCTTCGATCGGGTGGTTGTTCAGACCCCGTACCTTTACACCACCACCATCGTCGACTACCAGTCCCGGACCTGGTGGCGGGTGGCGCAGCATGTCACGCCCTGGATACCGCCGCCAGCGTCGACTCTGACGTGCGGCGACGTGGAGTCCTTCGCCATCAACTGGGACCCCACCTACTGGGCGGCCGACATCCGGAAGGCACTCAGCTGCGGTGAGTACACCACCCGGGGGACCGAGCAAGTGGACCGCGTCTACGCCATCAAGCTGACCCCGGTCCAGACCGGTCCCATGGCCGCGGTCTTGTGGGTGGACCCGGCGACCTACCTGCCCGTGCGGGTGGCTGGAGAGTTCCAGGGAAGGCCAGACGGTCAGATCGAGGACGTTCAGTGGCTGCCGCCGACGGCCGCCAATCTCGCCAAGCTAACCACGCCGATCCCGTCGGGCTTCGTCCAGGTCCCGGCACCCCGTGCCCTCGCGGCTTAGGAGATGCTCATGCGATCACGTTTGTCATGGTTCGTGGCGTCGGCGGCCCTGGTAGCCGCGACAGCCGCCCAGATACCGGCTTCGGCGGCCGTGTCCGCGACGCCGCCCACATGGCCGTCCGGCACGGGGACGACGGTGACCGTCCCGCTGGTCACCGGCGACCAGGTCGCGATCCAGCCGAATGGCACCGGGACGTCCGTCGTGGTGCTTCCCGCGCCCGGCACCCAAACAGCCTACGAGTCCTCGCAGGCCACCGACGGCGACCGGTATGTTGTTCCCGCGATCGCGATCCCTTATATCGGCCGGGGACTTGACCGGTCCCTGTTCGACGTGTCGGCGCTGGCCCGTGACGGCATCACCGGCAACGCGCGCGTGCCGGTCACGTTGACGTTCGCCGCCGGCCGCACCCCGACGGCACCGCCCGGGGTGACACTGACATCCATCAGCGGCAACGTCGCACACGGCTCCCTGAGCGCCTCATCGGGACGGCAGTTCGCGGCAGCGCTGCGGGGGCCGCTGCCGGGCGGCCTCACCAACATGAGCCTGGACGCTGCGGGGGCTCCGCAGGCGGCGAGGCCGGGCTATCCGCTGCACATCCTGCAGATCAACGTGACCGATCTGACCGGTCAGCCGGCCAGCAACGTGGACGTCGTACTGGTCAACGCGGACGATGCCACCAAAGAGAACGTGGACGTCCCGATCGTGAACGGCGTGGGCCGGATCGCGGTCCCGGCCGGTGATTACTGCACGTCCGCCGTCTTCATCGACGAAGGCACGCAGGGCTTCACCGCGATGCGCCTGGTCACCCGGACCGACTTCACGGTCCCCGGAATATCCGGCACATCCGGCGTGACCGACGAGTCGATCGACGAGCGGACCGCGACCTCGGCCGTCTCGGCGAGCACCCCGCGCCCGGCCACCGAGGACGTGGTCGGGGCGAACGTCATCCGGCTGGATGCCAGCGGCAACCCGGGCTTCACGCTTCAGGCAGCTACCGCCACCGGCGGCCTCGGCATGTACGTCAACGCCCAGCCCGCCGCCACCACCGGCAAGCTGCTGTACGTGGCGCAGTGGGGCGGGACAGCTCCTTCGGCCAGCGACGGATACCGCTACGACGCCGCGTTCAGCTTTGATCACATCCCCGCCGATGAGCACTTCAGCGTGCGCGACAGCCAGATCGCCACGGTACACCAGCACTTCTACACCGACCCGGCGGCGGGCGCGGCACAAGGCTCGCTGCTGAGCGGCCCGGTTGACCAGGCCGCCAATTTCTTCGGCATCCTGGCCAGCGGTTCCAGCGAAACCATGCCAGGAAACCTGACTCAGTATCTTGGGACCGCCGCCGGCGGAGGCTGGGCGCAGATCGACTTCACTTCCAACAGGGAATTCGTGAGCTCCGATCCGCGTACGTTCGCCGCCCAGGGTCAGTACTCGCTGGACTGGACGCACGGTCCGCTGGCGCCGACCCTCGGCCAGCACGCCGATGCTCAGACCTGCGACGCGTGCACCGCAGGCAGCACTTTCTCCATGGCCTTCCCCGTGTTCGGGGACAGCAAGCCAGATCATGCCGGGACCCCCCTTGCCCCGAATATCACCAGCCACATCACGCTGTACCGCGACGGCGTCACGCTGGCCGACACCACCGGCCTCCGCGCGGTGGCGACGGGGGTGCCGGCCGGGCCCGCCACCTACCGCGCCGTCCTGGATACCGATCTCACCGCGGTTCCGGGCTTCAGCCAGTCGACGCAGACCCACACCGACCTGACCGTGCCCTACGCACCCGCCCTGACCACCACGCTGCCGGCCGAGGATGACTGCGCCGGGCAGGCGGCGGCCTCGCCGTGCGAGATCCTGCCCGCCCTCACGCTGGACTACCAGCTGGCCACCGACGAACTCAACACCAGCGGTTCGGCGGTACAGGAAATGAACCTCCTGGCCGGCCACGTCAGCTACGACGGCGCCGGGTCACGCGCCCCGATCACCTCGGCCGCCGTATCGGTGTCCTTCGACGGCGGAGCGACCTGGCACGAAGCGGTTGTCCGCGGATTCGGCGGGCACTATACCGCGACCTGGCCGAACCCGGCCGCGGCACGCGGTACCGACCCGGAGATCCGGGTGACCGCGACCGACGCGATCGGCGGCTCGATCACCCAGACCATCACCCACGCGTACACGATCGCCGCGCCCGTCTCGGTCGCCGCCGTGCCAGCGAGCAGGGGGCCGGTCAGTGGTACCACCGCCCGTTCGTTCGATGTCCGAAATGCGTGCCCAGCGGTAGCCGGGCAGTACCGTTGCTACGCGATCATCCGCACCGACGTCCACGGCGGCACCGGAGTGCGGGGGGCGGCCGCGGTCGCCGCGGGTCACCCGGGCGACGCGGCACTGCCTGCCGGATACGGGCCGGCCGATCTCCGCTCCGCCTACCACCTGCCGTCGACTGGTGGTGCCGGGCAGACGATCGCGCTCGTCGACGCCGGCGGCGACCCGGGCGCCGAGGCCGATTTGGACGTGTACCGGGCGACGTATGGGCTGCCGCCGTGCACCACGGCCAATGGCTGTTTCCGCAAGGTCAACGAGCAGGGCAGCGCCAGCCCGCTGCCGCCGGAGCTGCCGGGCTGGGGCGTGGAGATCTCCCTCGACCTCGACCTGGCGTCGGCGGCCTGCCCGTCCTGCCACATCCTGCTCGTCGAAGCCAGCACTCCGGCGCCGGCCGACCTGGCCACGGCCGAGGACACCGCGGTCAGCCTGGGAGCGACCGTGGTGTCGAACAGCTACGGCGCCCCGGAACAGAACGGGATACAGGCCTACGAGGCTGCCTACGCCCACCCCGGCGCCGCGATCGTGGTCGCCTCCGGCGATCGCGGTTACGGCATCCCGAACGCCCCGGCGGTGTACCGCAGCGTGATCGCGGTCGGCGGCACCACGCTGAGCAAGGCGGCGAACCCGCGCGGCTGGACCGAGACGGCTTGGAACAGCGGCCTCGGTGCGACCGCCAGCGGCTGCTCGGCCTGGATCAGCAAGCCCGCCTGGCAGCACGACCCGGACTGCCCGGGCCGGATGGTCGCCGATGTCGCCGCCGACGCGGACCCGCGGACCGGGCCGGCGGTCTACGACGCCAACGACGGCCTGGGCTGGACGGTGGTCGGCGGCACCAGCGCCTCCGCGCCCTTCATCGCGGGCGTGATCGGGCTGGCCGGCCAGCCCGCGCTGTTCCCGGACGCGTCCTACCTGTACTCGCACGCCAGCGCGCTGAACGACGTCGTCGGCGGCAACAACGTTCTGGGCATCGGCTGCGGCGGCGACTATCTGTGCGATGCCGTCCCCGGCTATGACGGTCCGACCGGGAATGGCACCCCGGACGGCCTCGGCGCCTTCTGATTCTGCCTTCGTGCCTTGCGCTACGCCGCTGGCCAGCGTAAGAAGTTGCTTGTGGGGAGGGGGGCTTCCGCGGGAGCCGTGAGCAGCGCGCAGGTCGAGCTACGCCTCGCGGGCGAGTTCGGTGTCGTCCGCGACGGCGTGGCGCTCCTGCCGGGCAAGATCGGCAGCCGCAAGGCACGGACGCTGCTGAAGCTGCTGGCCGTGGAACGGCCGGGGATGGTCTCCGCGGACCGCATCATCGACGTGCTCTGGACCGGCGCGCCGCCAGCGGCCGCCGGCCAGGCCGTGGCCACGCTGGTCAGCAGGCTCCGCGCGGCGCTCGGCTCCGGGGTGATCCTCGGCGGCAGGGACGGGTACCGGCTGGCGGGCGAGCCGGGGGTCAGCGTTGACCTCGACGCCGCCGCGCGGTACTGCGAGCAAGCGGAATATAAGCTGCCGACCGCCGCCGCGATCGCCCTGGCCGCCGCGGGCCGCGTCACCGAGCTGCTGACCGTGGACACGGCGCTTGCTGACGAGCCGTACGCCACCTGGGCGGACCCGGCCCGCACCGAACTACGGAACCTGCTGCGCCGGGCCCGCCTGGCCGCCGCTGAGGCGGCGCTGGCCACCGGCGACCCGCGGCTGGCGCTGCGCCACGCCGAAGCGGCCACGGCGGCCGACCCGCTGGACGAGACGGCGCAACGCTGGTGCATGTCGGCAGCGGCGGCGCTTGGCGAGACGGCGAAGGCGCTGCTGGCCTACGCGACGCTGTGCGAGCGCCTGCGCGAGGAACTGGGCGCCGACCCGGCGCCGCAGACGCGCGAACTGCACCTGGCGATCCTGCGCGAGCACAGCGCCGCCCCGGGGAGACGACCCGCTGTAACTCCCCGCTCACAACGGAGCAGGCCGGCCGCTGGTCTGGTCGGCCGGGACGCCGAGGCCCGGGTACTGCGCGGATCGTGGCTCCAGGCCGCGGCTGGAGGCCCGGGCCTGGTCATGGTCATCGGCGAAGCCGGGATCGGGAAGACGACGCTCGCCGAGGACTTCGCGGCCGAAGCGGAGCAGGACGGCGCGACCGTGCTGCGGACCCGCTGCTACGAGGCCGAACGATCGCTGTTCCTGCAGCCCATCGTGGAGGCCGTGGCACCGGTGGCCGGCCATCTGCAGGCCGCCGCGGTGGCGGACCTGCTCGGCGAGAACGCGCCCGCGCTGGCTGCCCTGCTGCCCGAGATCGCGGCCGCGCTGGGTCCGCCGCCGTCATGGCGAGCTGGACCAGATATGGAACGGCGCCGGTGCTTCGACGCGGTAACCGCCTTCTTGTCCGGGCTGGCCGGACGGAACCCGGTCCTCCTGGTCGTGGACGACCTTCAGTACGCCGGGCAGTCCACCGTCGAATTCGTGCATTACCTGGCGCGTCACGTGTCCGGCGCGCGCCTGCTCGTGGTGGTCACCGTCCGTGCCGAGCACGATGAGCAGATCGGCGCCGCGCTCGCGCCCGTCGCTACCAGGCTGGAGGTGGGACCGCTCGGCCCGGCGGCGGTCGCGCAGCTGGCCGGCGAAGCCGGGCACGAGGCGCTGGCGGAGGCCATCCTGCGGCGCACTCGCGGCCACACGCTGTTCGTGGTGGAGGTGCTCCGGGCGCTGGCCGCGGGGGAGGACGGGGTGCCGGAGTCGCTGCGCGGCGCGGTCCAGGCCCGGGTCACGCGGACCGGCCCGGCCGCCGAGACGCTGTTGCGTGCGGCATCGGTGCTCGGGTCGGCATTCGATCCGCTGATCCTCGGCGAGCTTCTCGACCTGGCGCCGGCCGCCGCGATCGAGCTGTGCGAGCGGGCGCTGCGGGCCAGGCTGCTGACCGTCACCGGCCGGGATTTTGAGTTCGCCAACGACCTGATCCGCGAGGTCATGTACGCCACCACGCCCGAGCCGACCAGGATCGCCTATCACCGCCGGGCCGCTGACCTGCTGACCGCCCAGCCCGAGGTCCTGGCCCGGCATGCCAGCGCCGCGGGCGACTGGCGCCGGGCGGCGCGGGGATGGGTTCTGGCCGCCGAGGAGGCCGTGCGGCGGTACGCGACGAGCGATTCGATCGCGCTGAGCACGCAGGCCCTGGCGGCGGCCGATCGTGTCGGCGACGCGGAGATCAGCGCTCAGGCCCAGGTCATTCGCGGATGCGCGTACGAGGCGGCGGGCGATTACGATGCCGCGCTCGGGGACTTGACGCTCGGTGCCGCCGCGGCGCGCGCCGTCGGTGACCGCCGCCTGGAGATGCGAGCGCTGAGCGGGCTCGGCCGGTCGCGGCCGTGGAAGATCGTGACCGGCAGCCACGTCGCGACGCCGGCCCAGCGGCTCGACTATTACACGGCCAACCTGACCAGCGGGCTGCGGATCGCCGAGTCGCTCGGTGACCGCGCGAGCGAGACTGACCTGCTGTCCCGGCTGGCCGTCACCGCCGCGAACCGGCTGCGGCTCGACGCGGCACTGGATTATGGCTTGCGGGCGGTGGCCGCGGCGCGGGCGTCCGCGGACGAGCGGGCGCTGGCGGCCGGCCTGGACGGTCTCAAGACCGCCTACCTCAACCTGGGGGACCTGCCCGGGCTCGCCGCGGTGCTGACCGAGCTCGATCCGCTGCTGCGCCGCCTCGGCGACCTGTTCCTGCTCCAGTGGACGGAATTCGAGACCGCGTACCTCGCCATCGCGTCGGCCGACTGGGACCGGGCGGTGCTCGCCATGGAGACCGCCATCGAGGTCAACCGCCGCGGCGGCTACCCGCACTGTGCCGCGTGGTACACCGCGCACCTCGGCTGGCTGGCCGGGCTCCGCGGCCGCGACGACGAAGCCGTGACGCTGGGCGGCCGGGCCGTGGACATAGCCGAGCGGCACGAGCACTCGTGCTGGCTGGCCGCGGCGTGCGCGATGCTCGCGACCACGGTGCTCGTACTCGGTGACCGGCCCGGAGCGATCGGACTGCTCGAGCGCGGCCTGGCCGCTGCCGAGGAGGCGGGAATGGAGGGCTACCTGCTGCGCAGCGCCGCCCCGCTGGCCGCGGCCACCGGCTCAGCCACGGTGCTCGCCGAGGCGGACCGGCTGCTCGCCGACGCCGGCATCCCGCCCGGCGGGGCCTGGCTGCTCGGCGAGGAGGCCTACCTCGCCCTGGCGCGGGCGTGGCTCGGACGCGGCGAGCCCGATCGGGCCCGCGCGGTGCTCGCGCCGCTGCTCGAGCTGGCCGGACGGGTGCCGTGGCCGTCGGCACTGGCCGGGGCGCTCGTGGCCGACGGGCAGGCCCTCATCCGGATGGGCTCCCGAGAACAGGCGAAGGCGACGCTGCTCCGCGCGGAGCGCCTGGCTGTCCGGCATGGCCTCCCGCATGTGCGGCGGGAGGCGCGATCGGCCCTGGGGAACCTCGACCTCAGCTGAGCCCATTGCAGGGTGCTTGCAATGCCACTGCAATGCCGCGGCGGAGCGTGGGCACCACACGCATTCTCGAGGAGGGGATTCAACATGGCCATCGACATGGACAAGCTGAACGAGTTCGTCGGCCGGTTCGTCACCGATCTCGGCGCCACGGTCGCCGCGGGCAACGTGGTGATCGGGCACCGGCTCGGCCTCTACCAGGCGCTCGCGTCGGGGCCCGCCACCGCCGAGGAGCTGGCCGGCCGCACCGGCACCAACCCCCGCTACATCGCCGAGTGGCTGCGCGGGCAGGCGGCGGGCGGCTACGTCACCTACGACGCGGCGGCGGACCAGTACTCGATGACAGCGGAGCAGGCGTTCGTACTGGCCGACCCGGACGGCGCCGTGTACGCCCCCGGCGCGTTCGTGCTGGCGCTCGGCGCGCTGCGGGCCGAGCAGCGGATCACCGCCGCGTTCCGGTCCGGCGCCGGCCTGGGCTGGCACGAGCACGATGAAGACGTCTTCACCGGCTGCGAGCAGTTCTTCCGGCCCGGCTACATTGCCAACCTTGTTCCGTCCTGGATTCCGGCGCTGGACGGCGTCGAGGACAAACTCCGGGCCGGAGCCACCGTCGCCGACATCGGCTGCGGGCTTGGCGCCTCGACGATCCTGCTGGCGCAGCAGTTCCCGAACTCCCGGTTCACCGGGTCGGACTATCACGACCAGTCAATCGAGCTGGCGCGCAAGCGGGCCACGGACGCGGGGGTCGCCGACCGGGTGACCTTCGAGGTCGCCACCGCGTCGTCCTTCTCCGGGTCGGGTTACGACCTGGCCGCGACCTTCGACTGCCTGCACGACATGGGCGACCCGCTCGCGGCCGCGCGGCATGTCCGCCAGGCGATCAAGCCGGACGGCACCTGGCTGGTCGTCGAGCCGTACGCGGCCGACGAGCCCGCGGGCAACATGAACCCGGTCGGGCGTGTCTACTACAACTTCTCCACGCTGCTGTGCGTGCCGAACGCGATGTCGCAGCCAGGCGGCTACACGCTCGGCGCCCAGGCCGGAGAGGCTGCCATCAGGCGGCTGGTGACCCAGGCCGGCTTCACCAGGTTCCGGCGCGCCGCCGAGACCCCGTTCAACATCGTCTACGAAGTGCGCCCTTAATTCGTTATGGGGGAGGAACCACAGACGTTCGAGGATGTGTCATAACACTGGGTACGGGTCGGGTGCGCTGAGGTAGGTGCGTCCGCTGGGTAGTTTCCACCGGAACCAGCCGGGTCGGCCCATTGTCTCGATCCGCCAGCTGGGCCCCTGTTTGTGCTGGTGGTTGCGGCGGCAGACGGGTCCGCATGTGCACAGGCAGGTGATGCCGCCCTGGTCGTGGGGTGTGGAGTGCTCGTAGTCGGCGCGGTGCTGGGGGGTGCGGCAGGTGGGGAAGGTGCATTCGGTGTGCAGCACGCCGGTCAGGTGACGCAGGTGCGTGCCGGGGTCGTGCCCGGGGGCTTGGTGGCGGTGGTCGCAGTCGCCGTCGAGATTCTCGAACTCGAAAATGATCTGGCGACCGCCGTGCTGGTATAGCCAGGTCCCGTGCCCGCCAGGCGGTCCGGGGTGGGTCAGCGTGAGCCGGGATGGCCCGGTGGCCGGATTGCCTGGATTGGCTGGATTGCCTGGTGGGCTGTGGGTGCGTCTTCGGCTTCTGCTGAGATCCCCCGGCCCGGGCCTGCCGCGGGCGTGCGCGATGGGCCGGCCGTCCTGGCCGGTGATGGTGAACTGGTAGGTCGTCATGGGGCTTGCGCTGGCCGCGTCGGCCAGGTCACGGACCTGGTAGGGGTCGATGGGCCCCATGCCGCGAAGGACGCCGGGCCGTCTGGCCAGCTCAGTCAGCGTGAGCACCGGTGCGGTCAGGTGCACGACTCCCGCGAGCCCGCTCCCGGCACCTGTCCCGCCGCATGCGCGCCCCCCGCTGTCGCGGCTGGCGTCGGCACTGGAGCAGTCATCTCCGGCGCCGGCGGTGCGAGTAGTCTGATTGGCGCGGGCCAGGTCCCCCTCGGGGTCGGCTTCGCCGAACCGTTCCAGGAACGCGAGCACCCGCAGGTCGTCCAGATGACCGTCCACGCCCAGTCGTTTGAGCTCCCGGGCCCGGGCGGTCAGTTTCTGGTCCAGGCGCAGCACCGCGACGGACGGCAGTTCCCGCCCGGCGATCATCGCGTTGCCGCTCTCTTCGGCGCAGACCTCGATCCGGCACTCCTTGGCGGCATCCTCGCGTCGGCGGCGGGCTGCCTCGGGGTTGACCTGGATGACGGCGCGGGCGATCCGGTCCCGGAACGTGGTCCGGGTCTTCTGCTCGATGTCCGGCGTGGCGAACAAGATCCGCTCCGCCTCCCGGGCTTCCTCCGGCGTCAGGTTGGCGCAATAGGTCGCGACGATCTGGGCCTTATTCGCGTCGATGATGCCGTCGCGGAGGTTAGCGGAGGTGACCGGCAGCTTGACGACGAGATCCCAGGCCAGGCTCAGCAGACCGTCGGCGGCTCGCTGGGTGATGGCGAACTGCACGCTGGCCTCGGCGGCGGTTCCCTCGGCCCACACTCGCGGCATCCGGCCCGGGCCGGTGAGCTTGCACCCAGGCGCGGGGCGGCGGCGGATCAGCTCGGCCAGACCCATGAGCTTCTCCCAGCCCTGCCGGGACTCCAGCCGCTGCCGGACCCCCAGCACGCCGAACAACTCATCGTCAGACACTCCGCCGAACGCGCGGTCGTCGCCGGACGCGTAATCCGCGGCCCAGTCCAGCGCGGGCGATGGGGCGGCCTGATCGAGCGGTTCGCCTTGCCCGAACCCGCCCGCCGGGCCCGCCTTGATCCCGGGGATCACGGGGGTGCCCGGCACGTGCGCGGCGGCGGTCTCTATCTCCGCCGCGATCAGCCGTGCCGTCACCGCGGCGTACTCGGCCCCGTCCCGCTCGGCCTGGGCGGTCACGGCGTCACCGCGCCAGTCCGGGGTATCGCCGGGCCAGTCCCGCTCGTCCCCGGCATCCCGGTCGGGTGGCAGGTCGTCGTCGAGCCAGGGTGGCTCGTCGTCCCATGCGGCGTGCCCGGCGGTCATCGCATCCTCGTCGGTGGTGCTCTCGCCGTCTGGTACCGGTCCTCGTGGCATCAGTTCACCTCCTTTCCGGACACGGTCGCCGCATCTGTTGGAACAACAATAGCACATTGAAAAGTACATAGTGTGTTCGTATAGGTTTCTAGCATAGGCGACCGGGCGGGGCGGTCCACGGTCTATGCAAGAGAGCCGTCAGGCTGGGGCGATGTCTCGGCTGCCCGGTAAGTGTGCGTGGTCAACGAGCACGATCGGGCAGGCGCCGAGCGGCTTCCGACTGATGTTCGAGCCTATCGGAGACACCGAGCCAGCGAGCGGACCCCTGCGCCATGTGCCGGACCATGAATCCTCCCAGATGAGGTCATTTATCACGAACGTACTGTGGTTTCACTCCAGCGGAACGCACTAGACGGAAACTGGGATGGAGAGGTAGACGTTTCGCCGAAGTAACGCGGCCGAAGGCTCTGGCTAACGCGGGCCACGCAGTGTTTAAGGGATGCCAGCCCGCACAGTCCTCACGCACTGCCCGTACTGCTCCCTGCAGTGCGGGATGTCGCTGCATGAGGCGGACGGAGTCCTGCGGATCGGGACCCGCGAGTTCCCGACCAACCGTGGCGGCCTGTGCCAGAAGGGCTGGACCGCGGCGCACCTGCTGGCGCCCGGTGAGCGGCTGACGTCACCGCTGATGCGGGAGCGCCGGGACGGGCCGCTGACGCCCGCCAGCTGGGATGCGGCGCTCGACCGGGTGGCCGGCGAGTTCCGCCGGGTGCGGGCGGCGTACGGTCCGGACAGCGCCGGGGTGTTCGGCGGGGGCGGCCTCACCAATGAGAAGGCCTACTGGCTGGGGAAATTCGCCCGTGTCGCGCTTCGCAGCGCGAGCATCGACTATAACGGCAGGTTCTGCATGTCCTCGGCCGCGGCCGCCGCCACGCGTGCGTTCGGGATTGACCGGGGGCTGCCGTTCCCGCTGCCGGATATCGCCAGCGCGGACACGATCCTGCTGGCTGGCAGCAACGCGGCCGAGACGATGCCGCCGTTCACGGGCTGGCTGGCCGAGCAGCAGGGGGGTGGAGGGGCGCTGATCGTCGTCGATCCCCGGCGGACGCCGACGGCTCGCCGCGCGACCCTGCACCTGCAGATCACGCCGGGCACGGATCTTGCTCTCGCTAACGGGCTGCTGCACATCGTGATCGCCGAGGGTCGTACCGACGAGGCCTACATCGCCGCGCGCACGTCGGGATTCGTGGCCGCCCGCCGGACAGCGGCCGCGTACTGGCCCGAGCGAGTGGAGCGCATCACCGGGGTGACCGTCGCCGACCAGCGCGCCGCGGTGAGTCTTCTCGCCAACGCGCGAACGGCGGTGGTGCTTACCGCCAGGGGAGCGGAGCAGCACAGCAAGGGTGTCGACACCGTCTCCGCCTTCATCAACCTCGCCCTGGCGCTCGGCCTGCCCGGCACCCCCGGCAGCGGATACGGCTGCCTCACCGGCCAGGGCAACGGGCAGGGCGGCCGCGAGCACGGCCAGAAGGCAGACCAGCTGCCCGGATACCGGCGGATCGAGGACCTGGCGGCACGCGAGCACGTCGCGCGGGTCTGGGGCGTCGACCCCGCGCACATTCCGGGTCCGGGGCGCTCCGCGTTCGAGCTGCTCGACTCGCTCGGCGAACCGGACGGGGCGCGGGCGCTGCTGGTGATGGGCTCCAACGTCGCGGTCTCGTCCCCTGCGGCGAGGCGGATCGCGCGCAGGCTGGCCGCGCTGGATTTTCTGGTGGTCTGTGATCCGGTGCTGTCCGAGACGGCGGCGCTGGCCGACGTGGTGCTGCCGGTCGCGCAGTGGGCGGAGGAGACGGGCACCATGACCAACCTTGAGGGCCGGGTCCTGCTGCGGCGCCGGGCGGCGCCGCCCCCGCCGGGCGTGTGGACTGACCTGGAGGTGATCTCCGCGCTCGCGGGCCGGCTGGGTGCGGCCGGCGACTGGGATCCCGCTCCGGAGCGGGTGTTCGCCGAGCTGCGGCTGGCCAGTGCGGGTGGCCCGGCCGACTATTCCGGGATCAGCTACGAGCGGATAGCAAGCGAGGACGGTGTCTTCTGGCCCTGTCCGTCGCCGGGACACCCCGGCACGCCGCGGATGTTCCTCGACGGGTTCGCGACGCCGGACGGCCGGGCACGGTTCTACCCGGCCGAGCACCGGCCCGCCGCTGAGGACCTTGACGCCGCATATCCCGTGTACCTGACGACCGGACGGCTGCTGCAGCACTACCAGTCAGGCGCACAGACGAGGCGGGTGCCGGATCTGCGCGAGGCGCAGCCCGAACCTTTTGTCGAGGTTCATCCCGACCTCGCGTCGGCTTGCTCGCTTGAGGACGGGGAGCTGGTCCGCGTGGTCAGCCGCCGGGGCGCGGCGATAGGCCGGGTGCGGATCACCGAGTCGATCCGGGCCGACACGGTGTTCATGCCGTTCCACTGGGGCGGGGCGGCATCGGCCAACCTGGTGACGAATCCCGCGCTCGATCCGGTTTCCAAGATGCCCGAGTTCAAGGTGTGCGCCGTGCGGTTGGAGGCGATGTAGTGATGGCCGGCGTGCCGAGGGTCGTCGTGGTGGGGAACGGGATGGCGGGCTTCCGCTTCGCGCAGGAGTTGCTCGCGCTGGGGCCTGGATTCGACGTCACGGTGGTCGGCGACGAGCCGGGCGGCGCTTACAACCGCGCCCAGCTGCCGGGCGTACTGGCGGGCACCGTCCGCGAGGACAGCATCGAGCTGGCGGACGAGGACTGGTACGCGGTGCGAGGCGCGCGGCTGATGACCGGGGTGGCGGCGTGCCGGATCGACCGGGGCGGGCAGCGGCTGGAGCTGGCGGATGGGTCAGCAGTGCCCTACGACGTGCTCGTGCTCGCGACCGGCAGCGAACCGGCGCTGCCGCCGGTCGGCGGGCTGGTCGAACGCGACGGCCGGCTGCTAACCGGCGCCGTGGCGTTCCGTACGCTCGCCGATTGCGCGCAGATCCGCGCCCTCGTCAACGGAGCGCGGCATGCCGTGGTGCTCGGCGGCGGGGTGCTCGGCCTGGAAACGGCCTGCGCGCTGACCGCCGCCGGTCTGCCAGTGACGCTGGTCCATCGCGGGCCGCGGCTGATGGAACGCCAGCTGGACGCGGGCGCCGCGCGCGTGCTGGCCCGTACCGTGCGGTCCGCCGGTGTGGCGGTGCGAACCGGAGCCGCCGTACGCGAAGTCCGCTCAATCCGGGCAGTCGGCGGAGCGGGTCACCTCACCGGGATCGTGCTTGACGACGGCGAGGTCCTCGGCGCCGACCTGTTCATCATCTGCTGTGGCACGCGCCCGAGGACGGAACTCGCCCGCGCCGCGGACCTCGCGATCGGCGCGGGGGTCATCGTGGATGACCAGATGCGCAGCGTCACCGATGGGCGCATATTCGCCATCGGCGACTGCGCCGAGCACCGTGGCCGTACCCACGGGCTTATCGCGCCCGCCTGGGCGCAGGCGCGGGTCGCCGCCATGGCCGTGACCGGCCGGGACACTGGAGATACCGGTTACGTCGGCCAGCCAGCCGTGGTCCGGCTGAAGGCAGCGGGCATTGAGCTGGCTGCCCTGGGATCAGCCCGCGGGGGAGGGGGCGCGGAAGTGATCCGGTTCACCGACCCCGCTCGTGGCGTCTACCAGAAACTGGTGGTGCGGGACGGCCGGCTGGCCGGTGCCATCCTGCTCGGTGACACCAGGACAGCGGGGACGATCACGCAGTTGCTGGATCGGGGCACGACACTGCCGGCGGATCGGTCAGCGCTGCTGGTCGCCAGCCGTGACGGCACCGCGCCGGCCGCGGATTCGCCGGTCAGGCTCCCCGGGCATGCCACCATCTGCCAGTGCAACGGCGTCACCAAGGCGGCCATCTGCGCCGCCTGGCAGGACGGTGCCAGGGACGCTGGGCAGGTCGCCGCCCGCACCCGCGCCTCGACCGGCTGCGGGACCTGCCGGGACGCCGTCGAGGGGATCATGGCGTGGCTGGCCGCGGCCGAGCCCGGCCTCGTGCCCGCGTAAGGCGCACACGGGAGGTGACCGAGCGGTGAGGCGGGTGTTTCGCGGATGTAACGTGCCGGAAGGCTGCGGATAACGAGGACGGGACAGGCTGGCAGCATGGCCGATCACCTTGTTGTCGCAGGAAACGGGATGGTGGGACAGCGCTTCGTGGACGCGCTGCGCGACAGGGATGCCCGGCGCCGCTGGCGGGTCACGGTACTGGCCGAGGAGCCGCGCCGTGCCTATGACCGGGTCAACCTGTCGTCCTACTTCGAAGGCGCGGAAGCCGGCGACCTGGATCTCGTCGGGGATGACTGCTATGACGCCGGCGCTTACCAGCTGCATCTGGGCGAGGCGGCGGCAGCCATCGATCGCACGGCCCGCACCGTCACCACCAGCCGAGGCCGGATGCTGAGCTATGACGCCCTGGTGCTGGCGACGGGCTCTTACCCTTTTGTTCCCCCGGTCGCGGGTGCGGATCTGCCCGGCTGCTTCGTGTACCGGACGCTCGATGACCTGGACGCGATCCGGGCCGCCGCGCAGCGAGCCGCGGCGAGCACACCGGGCAGGCGGGCTGGCCTGGTGGTGGGCGGTGGCCTGCTCGGCCTGGAAGCGGCCCGCGCGCTCCGGTTGCTCGGCATGTCGCCGCACGTGGTCGAGCTCGCCCCGCGGCTTATGCCGCTCCAGGTGGATGAGGGCGGCGGCGCGCTGCTCCGCAGGATGATCGAGGAACTGAACGTCACCGTGTGGCTGGGCACGTCGGTGCGCGAGATCGTCCGGGACGGCACGCGGCTGCTCGCCACCCTCGCCGACGGCACCGAGCTGGACCTGGACGTCGTCGTGTTCGCCGCCGGCGTCCGCCCGCGCGACCAGCTCGCCCGCGAGGCGGGGCTGGACGTCGCCCCGCGCGGCGGTATCGTCATCGACGAGGCGTGCCGCACCAGCGATCCGGGCATCTACGCGATAGGCGAATGCGCGTACGCGGGCGGCCGGGTGTACGGGCTGGTCGCACCGGGTTTCGCGATGGCGGAGGTGCTGGCCGACCGGCTCACCGGCGGCGCCGCCAGCTTCACCGGAGCCGACATCTCGACCAAGCTCAAGCTGCTCGGCGTGGACGTCGCCTCCTTCGGTGACGCGCTCGCGACCACGCCGGACGCCCTCGAGGTCACGGTTAACGACCCGGTGAGCCGCAGCTACTCCAAGCTGGTCGTCTCCGGTGACGCGAAGACCCTCCTCGGCGGCGTGCTGGTGGGCGACGCGGCACGGTACGGGGTGCTCAGACCGCTGGTCGGCCGGCCGCTTCCGGGCGATCCGGTGACGATGATCGCTCCGGCCGGGACGGGACCCGGCACGGGCCCCGGCGCCCTGCCCGGCGACGCCCACGTCTGCACCTGCCACGGGGTGACCAAGGACGCGATCTGCGCGGCGATCACTGACCTCGGGCTGACCGATGTGGCGGCCATCAAGTGCGAAACCAGGGCCGGAACCGGCTGTGGATCCTGCGTTCCCGCGCTGAAGATGCTGCTGGCATCCAGCGGCGTCGCCGTCAGCAGGGCACTGTGCGAGCATTTCAGCGTCGGCCGGGCCGAGCTTTTCCAGATCGTCCGGGCGGAGCAGATCACCACCTTCTCGGAACTGATCGAGCGGCACGGGCGCGGCCGGGGCTGCGACATCTGCAAGCCAGCGGTGGCATCGATCCTGGCCAGCCTCGGCCGCGGGCTCCACGTCCTCGACGGCGAGCAGGCCGCGCTGCAGGACACCAACGACCACTTCCTGGCCAACATCCAGCGCAACGGAACCTACTCCGTCGTGCCGCGCATCCCCGGCGGCGAGGTCACCCCGGACAAGCTCATCGTCCTCGGTGAGGTCGCCCGCGACTTCGGCCTGTACACCAAGATCACCGGGGGACAGCGGATCGACCTGCTCGGCGCCCGGGTGGAGCAGCTTCCCGCGATCTGGCGGCGGCTGGTAGACGCCGGTTTCGAGTCCGGGCAGGCTTATGGCAAGTCCGTGCGGACGGTGAAATCCTGCATCGGCTCCACCTGGTGCCGATACGGTGTGCAGGACTCGGTCTCGCTCGCGGTCGAGCTGGAGCTGCGCTACCGGGGCATCCGCTCGCCGCACAAGATCAAGGCCGGGGTATCGGGCTGCGCGCGCGAGTGCGCGGAAGCACGGTCCAAGGACATCGGCGTGATCGCCGCCGAAGACGGATGGAACCTTTTCGTCGGCGGCAACGGGGGGTTCCGGCCGCGGCACGCCGACCTGCTGCTGTCCGGCGTCGGCAAACCGGCGCTCATCCAGACCATCGACCGGTTCATCATGTTCTACATCCGCACCGCGGACCGGCTGCAGCGGACCGCGACCTGGCTGGAGTCGCTGGACGGCGGGCTGGACTACCTGCGCTCGGTCATCGTTGACGACAGCCTGGGCATCGCCGCCGAGCTCGATGCCGCGATAGAGCGACATGTCGTGACATATCAGGATGAGTGGGCGGCCGTGCTGGCCGATCCGGCGAAGCTGCGGCGGTTCGTGTCCTTCGTCAACGCGCCGGGAACCCCGGATCCGAGCATCGAGTTCGAGCCGGAGCGCGGTCAGCCGCGCCCGGTCAGCCTGCCGCTCCCGCGGCGGCTGGAGGTCGCCCGGTGACGTGGACCACGGTCTGCCGGTACGACGACCTCCAGCCTGAGCGCGGCACAGCCGCCCTGATCGGCGGTGAGCAGGTCGCGCTGTTCCGTACGTTCGACGGGTCGCTGTACGCGATCGGCAATCAGGACCCGTTTACCGGTGCGTTCGTGCTGTCCCGGGGCATAGTGGGTACCAGGGGCGACATCCCGACCGTGGCGTCTCCGCTGCACAAGCAGGTCTTCGACCTGCGCACCGGGGCGTGCCTCGATGACGAGACCGCGTTCGTCCCCGTCTTCGCGGTCCGGGAAAGGGACGGCCAGGTCGAGGTGGGCGCCAGATGAGCATCGAGCCGCTGGCTGGGTACACGGTCGGCATCACGGCCGCGCGCCGCCGGGAGGAGTTCGCCGTCGCGCTGGAGCGCCGCGGCGCGAGGGTCATCTCCGCGCCCGCGATCAGGATCGTGCCGCTCGCCGACGACAGCGAATTGCGTGACGCCACCCGGCGCTGCCTGGAGCAGCCGCTTGACGTCGTCATCGCGACCACGGGCATCGGATTCCGCGGCTGGATCGAGGCCGCCGATGCCTGGGGCCTGGCCGAGGAACTGTGCAAGGTCATCGGCCAGGCGACCATGCTGGCCCGCGGCCCGAAGGCGCGCGGTGCCATCCGTGCGGCCGCCCTGCGCGAGACCTGGTCACCGGAGTCGGAGTCGTCCAGCGAGGTCCTCGAGTACCTGATCAGCCGCGGCGACCTCGGCGGCAAGCGGATCGCGGTCCAGCTGCACGGCGAGCCGCTGCCGGACCTGGTGCAGACGCTGCGGCTGGCCGGTGCCGAGGTGATCGAGGTTCCCGTCTACCGCTGGGTACCGCCGGAGGACATCACGCCGCTGTACCGGCTGATCCAGGCTGTGTGCGCCACCGCGGTCGACGCGGTCGCGTTCACGAGCGCACCCGCGGCGGCCAGCTTCCTGAGCGCGGCCCGCGAGCAGGGCTGCGACGATGCCGTGCGCGCCGCGTTGCGCGGGCCGGTCGTGCCGGCGTGCGTGGGTCCCGTCACCGCGGGCCCGCTCCAGGAGGAAGGCATCCGCGTGGTCCAGCCCAGCCGCGCCAGGCTGGGCGCGCTGGTCAGGGAGATCGTCGAGCAGGTCCCGCTCCGGCGCGGAGTCCTGCTGCCCGCGGCCGGCCACCTGATGGACGTACGGGGGCAGGCGGTAGTGGTCGACGGCCAGCTCGTGCCGCTCACCAGCGCCAGCATGGTCCTGCTGAGAGAGCTCACCGCCAGGCCCGGCCATGTCGTCTCCCGCGCCGACCTGCTCAGGATCACCTCCGGCGACGGCGGCGGTGAGCACGCGGTCGAGGTCGCCATCGGCAGGCTCCGCACCGCGCTAGGCGACCCCCGCATCATCCAGACCGTGGTGAAACGTGGATACCGCCTCGCCTACGAGCCCGAGCGAACCACCACCCACACCGCCACCCGCCGGTATTAGCCAGGGAACCCGCCCCACCCCTGCGGTCAGGCCGTGGGAGCCGTACCTCGGACCCGCGCAGGCCGCCACTTTGGTAAAAGTGGTCTCTCGAGCATCACGGTGACCAGAGGTCCGCGCAGCGGGCCGCCGGCCAGCCCAGATCTTTCCCGGCGTCCTCCACCTCTATATAGCGCGGAAACTTCATGCTAACCAGAATTTACCCGCCGTATTGGCAACACTTCAAAACAAATCGAGTTGGCGGCGTGTCATGGGCGGGCGCCGGTTTTGCCGGGATATGACCGTTATGTGGCGGTGGCTGCGGTGCGCAACGCGGAAAGAAAGGGGTTCGTGGAAGATTGGGCGCCGGTTTCCGGTACCTTTTCTTCCGGAGGACCCTTTCCTTCCGCATGATAGCCGGCCCATGTGCCCGTTATGTGACAATACGCGCAGTTCAGCAGGCCGGCTAGCGCACTCTAGCAAAGACGACATGCCCGACATGCCGCAAACGCACGTTATTTTGAAACGTTGCCATTCGTACGTTTATTTCCACGCAGCATGGATGTTCCACCTTATTCCGCATCCCGTTCCAGCTTTATTGGACATTCAGGCAATCCGGCAGCGGCGCGAAACCGCGACTTCGATCCGGCGAACTGGTTATGCGCCTCTCGCGGGTGACAGACCCTAGCCTTTCACGTTCAGTATGCGTGCGGCGGTCGCGCGGATGACGCGGAATAAAAGAGCCTTGCGGAAGAATGGGTACCGGTTTCCGGCGCCCATTCTTCCAGGGGGCTCTTATCTTCCATAAAAGCGGATGGCCATTTGGTCGATATGCAGTGATATGTGCCGCCTGCCGCCTGCCGCCTGCCGCCTGCCGCCACCCGCCAGCCGCCAGCCGTTTACGGTCAGTCGGCTTGCCGTCAGATTCCGGGGAGGCGGCGGGATGAGGGGCGGAGGTAGACCAGCCAGGTCGCTGCCATGCAGGCCAGGTAGAACGCGATGAACCCGATGTAGGCGGGGCTACCGGTCTTGGTGGCGAGGAAGGACTGGCGGAACGCGATATTCACCAGTACCCCGCCGAAGGCGCCGATCGCTCCCGCGATGCCGATGACCGCGTTGGCCAGCCGGCGCGCGTCATGCTCGGCCGTGGCCTTGTCCCCGCCGTCGATCATGCCGAGCGACGCCTTGGCGCGGAAGATCGCCGGGATCATCCGGTACGTCGAGCCGTTGCCGGCGCCCGACAGCGCGAACAAGGCGATGAACCCGACGTAGAACAGCACAAGCGATCGCTGCCCGGACGCGATCAGCACGATGGCGGCGGCCAGTGCCATGGCGAGGAAGTTCCAGAACGTCGCGAGCGCCCCGCCGATCTGGTCGGCCAGCCAGCCGCCGACCGGCCTGATCAGCGATCCGATCAGCGGGCCGAGGAACGTCAGGTAGGCGATCTTGACCGGATCGAC
The DNA here is from genome assembly GCA_019245115.1 of Streptosporangiaceae bacterium. Lineage (GTDB taxonomy): Bacteria > Actinomycetota > Actinomycetes > Streptosporangiales > Streptosporangiaceae > JAFARZ01. The sequence goes on from JAFARZ010000376.1 coordinate 23,508, forward strand.
CTTCCCGCCGGTGAGGAAATGCGCCCCGAACTGATTCTGCAGCACCTGGCCGAAGGCGAAGCTGTAGCCGATGAACGACCCGAACGTCCCGATGTAGAGGAACGAGATGATCCAGGTGTGCGCGTCACGGCAGGCCGATCGCATGGCGCGTTTCTCGTTGCGCGCCTGTGCGATGTTGTCCATGAACAACGCGGCGCAGACCGCGGCGATCACGACGAGCGGGATATAGACGCCCAGCAGGATGCGTGGATGGCCTTTGCCCGCGGTGGCCAGCACGGCCAGACCCACGAGCTGCACCACGGCGACTCCGATGTTGCCGCCGCCGGCGTTGAGACCCAGCGCCCAGCCCTTCAGCCGCTGCGGGTAGAACGAGTTGATGTTGGCCATGGAGGACGCGAAATTGCCGCCGCCCACGCCAGCCAGCGCGGAGATAACCAGCAGGGTGCCGAACGAGACCCCGGGCCTGAGCATGATCGCGGCGGCCACCGTGGGCACAAGGAGCAGGCTGGCGCTGATGCACGTCCAGTTGCGGCCGCCGAACCGCGCGACCGCGAGCGTGTAAGGGATGCGCACACCCGAGCCGAGTGCCGTGGGCAGCGTCGTGAGCAGGAACTTCTCGGCCGCGGCGGTCTTCGGATCGTGGCTGATGCCGTAGCCCGGGGTCAGGAACAGCACGAACACCGACCACAGGCTCCATACCGAAAATCCCACATGCTCGGCCAGTATCGAGAAGATCAGGTTACGCCGGGCCACCCGCGCGCCGACCTTTTGCCAGAACCCCGGGTTCTCCGGATCCCAGTCCGCGATCCACCTGCCTGCACGCTCCAGCGGCGCGAGAACCGCCTGGTCACCTGATGCCGTCGCCATGCGGATGACGTTAGGAAGGCCACGTTTCCGGCGAAGCGTGTCATGGGAACGACGGAGAAACATTCACCGCACACGACCGCCTTCGCCGCTGTGCGGTTGACAGCACCGGGTGCCTGTGTAACTTCGAGGGCATAGCGGTAACAGTATTTTTCGGAGCGGGTTCTCTACGGTGTAAGCGGTGACACTGCAGACCGGCCGGGGGACGGTCGGGAAGGAACCCTTATGGCGCTGCGTCCTGGTGAACCAGATCGCCTCCCCGGAAACCAGACCAGCCAGAGCCACCAGGTGCGCCTCGCGGCGGTGGCCAGCGTGGTCGGTACCTCGATCGAGTGGTACGACTTCTTCCTGTACGGCACGGCCGCGGCCATCGTGTTCCCGGCCGTGTTCTTCCCCCACTCCAGCTCTTACTCGGGCACGCTCGAATCGTTCGCCACCTATGCCGTCGGGTTCGCCGCACGTCCGGTCGGCGCCGCGATCTTCGGCCACTGGGGCGACCGGCTCGGGCGTAAGGCGACGCTGATCGTCACGCTGCTGCTGATGGGCATCGGCAGCGCTCTGGTGGGCGCGCTGCCCGGTACCGCTGCCATCGGCGTGGCGGCGCCCATCCTGCTCGTGGTGCTGCGCATCGTGCAGGGCATCGCGGTGGGCGGCGAGTGGAGCGGCTCGGTGCTGCTCTCCATGGAGTGGGGCAAGCAGGACCGGCGCGGGCTGATGGCGAGCTGGCCGCAGATCGGCGTGCCGATCGGGCTGCTGCTGGGCACCGGCGCCATGACGGCCATCGCGCTGTCCGCTGAGGGCGCCTTCAAGGCATGGGCCTGGCGGATCCCGTTCCTGGCCAGCCTGGTGCTGGTGGCCATCGGCCTGTGGGTGCGGCTGAAGGTCATGGAGACGCCGCTATTCGCCCGGCTCGTCAGGGAACGAGCCGTGGTCAAGGTCCCGGTGGCCGAAGTCATCCGCCAGTATCCCAGCGAAGTCGTGCTCAGCGCGGCGCTGCGGATGTCGGAGCAGGCGCCGTTCTACCTCTACACCACGTTCGCGCTGGCTTACATCAAGGATCACCTGCACAAGGGCGAATCGGTCGGACTGGCCGCCGTGACCGTGGCCGCGGCGCTGGAGCTCATCCTGATACCGACCTCCGGGCACCTAAGCGACCGCCTGGGCCGCAAGCGCGTCTACGCCACCGGGGCGGTCCTCATGGGGGTGGCCGCGTTCCCGTTCTTCCTGCTGCTCAACACGGGAATGGTCGGGATCATCATCCTGGGCGTCGCGATCATGGCCATCCCGCACGCCATACAGTACGGGCCGCAGGCGTCATATATCGCGGAGAACTTCCCGACCGGGCTGGCCTACGTCGGCAGCGGCCTCGGCTACCAGGCGGCCTCGTTGATCGCCGGCGGACCCGCTCCGCTGCTCGCCACCTGGATGCTGCCCAATTTCGGCTGGCAGGCGGTCTCCGTATACATAATCGCCTGCGTGGGCATCAGCCTGGGCGCGATCGTCCTGCTGCAAGACCGCAGTAAGGCCGACCTCACCGCCCCGTCGGCTCTCACCCACGCAACTGGTGCGGGCTGACAGTCCCAGTGGAGCGCTTGATCTTGCTCAGCCCGAAGAAGCCGGCTACCGCGCGCTCGCGCACGCTGATCGGCAGGCGGGCCAGCACCGCGCCGAGCCGGACGCCCGTCCCGACCGAGTAGAAGCGTTTCGGCGTGCGAGCCTGGACCGCGGTGAGGATGGCGCGTGCCACTGGGTCCACCGGGCCGAGCTCACCAGCGGCGAGGTCGATCACACCCTTCGCGTGGAGCCCCTGCTGCGCTCGGTGTTCTTCTGGCTGATGACACCGGAGGAACTTGGCGCTCACCTGGACCGGGAGGCCGCTTACTTCCGCGCCCTGGCCGCGAAATACCGCGAGCTCGCCGAGGCCAAGGATCGCGGCGACTTCGGACACAGCCCGCAGACCCAGTCACTGCGCATCGCCGTGGAGGCGGGCATCAGGATCAACGAAGCGCTCGCCGATTGGGCCGAATGGGCCAAGGCCACGGACACTGCGTCAGGATAGGTACACCGATCCCAGGTGGGTGAAGTGCGCCCCGACGACGCCGTCCAGCGAAACCGGTTCGGTCATGCCGCCGGTCAGCACGATCCAGCCGGGCTCGATGGCCCTGCCATCGGCAGCATGGTCGTTGGCGGCACGAGCCAGCGCCCGCGCGGGATGGCCCTGGACCGCGGCGCCGGTGGCCGAGTCCACCACCCGCCCGTTCACCTCCAGCAGGCATGCCTCCAGCGACAGGTCCACAGAGCCCGGCGCCACCCCTACCGGCCCCAGCACGAACAACCGAGGCGCCCCTTCGTCGATCACCGTAAGGCCGCCGTACACGGATCCGACCGCGGTCAGCGCGGTGGCCGCGGTGATCCCCGGCCCGGCCAGCGCCGACGACATCACGAACACGATCTCCGGCACGGCACACGGCCGTACGAGCCGGTCGCGTGGCAGCGAACCGCCGGCAGGCAGCACCATCGCGTCGGTCAGCGGCCCGGACCCGAGACCGGACCCGAGACCGGACCCGAGCGCTATGCCGATCACATGCTCATCCATCGGCCTGCTCCTCGGCAAGCCGGATGGCGATGTCGATGATCATGTCCTCCTGCCCGCCGACATACCCGGCTTCGCCGGCCCGCTGCAGAATCAGGTGGGCCGGCACGCCGTACCGCGCCGCGGCCCGCTGCGCGTGCAGCAGGAAGGAAGAATAGACCCCGGCATACCCCTGCACCACCGCGGACCGGTCCATCCACGGAAGCCTCGGGATCAGCGGCGCCAGGACGTCCTCGGCCGCCGCCAGCACGCCGTCCACGGACACGCCGGTCGATATGCCGAGCCGGTCGAACGTCGCGGCCAGCACCTCGGTCGGCGAGTTCCCGGCCCCCGCGCCGAGCGCGCACAGCGCCCCGTCGACCTGACGGGCGCCGGCCTGGACGGCCAGCACCGAGTTCGCCACGCCGAGGGACAGGTTCTGGTGACCGTGAAAGCCAACCTGAGCCGAGGAACCGACCTCCGCGACCAGGGCGGCCACCCGGGCCTGGGCCTGCGCCAGCACCAGCGCCCCGGCGGAGTCGGTCACGTACACGCACTCCGCTCCGGCGTCCACCATGATCCGTGCCTGGCGCGCCAGCCCGGCCGGGTCCAGCCGGTGGGCGAGCATCAGGAACCCCACCGTCTCCATGCCCAGGTCGCGGGCCGCGCCGAAGTGCTGCACGGACACGTCCGCCTCCGTGCAGTGCGTGGCGATCCGGGCCACCGACGCCCCGGCGTCGGCCGCCTTGCGCAGATCCTCAACCGTGCCCAGGCCCGGCAGCAGCAGCACCGCGATCTTGGCCCGCCGCGCCTCACAAGCCGCGGCCCGGACCAGGCTGATGTCGTCCACCGCGGCGAATCCGTAGTTGAACGAGGACCCGCCGAGCCCGTCTCCGTGCGTCACCTCGATGACTTCGACACCCGCGCCGTCCAGCGCGGACACCACGGCACGGACCTGCTCCTCGCTCCACTTGTGTCTTATAGCATGCGATCCGTCACGCAGTGTCGAGTCCGTGATGCGCACGTCGTTCGGCATAACAGGTTCGCCCCCAGCAGGTCACCGACGCGGGCCGCGGCCGCGGTCATGATGTCCAGGTTCCCCGCCCATTCCGGCAGGTAGTCGCCGTTGCCGCGGACCTCGAGGAACACCGCCACCCGGGCGCAGCCGTTCCAGTCGTCCATCGGGGGGTCGAACTGCGGATCGGCGCGCAGCGTGTAGCCCGGCACATACCGGGCCACCTCGGCCACCATCTCGGCGATGGACGCACTGACCGCGGCGGTGTCCGCGTCGGCCGGTATCGCGCAGAACACCGTGTCGCGCATGATCATCGGCGGCTCGACCGGGTTCAGGATGATGATCGCCTTGCCGCGTTGCGCGCCGCCGACGCTCTCCACCGCCCGCGCCGTCGTCACGGTGAACTCGTCGATATTCGCCCGGGTGCCAGGCCCGGCCGACTTGGACGCGACCGAGGCGACGATCTCCGCGTAGAGCACCGGGACGACCCGGGACACCGCGTACACGATCGGGATGGTGGCCTGCCCGCCGCAGGTGGTCATGTTCACGTTCGGTGCGGCCAGGTGCTCGTGCAGGTTCACCGGCGGGCAGACCAGCGGCCCGACCGCGGCGGGCGTCAGGTCGATGGCCTGGATGCCGGCCTGCGCATAGCGGGGCGCGTTGGCCAGGTGCGCCCGCGCCGAGGTGGCCTCGAACACCAGGTCCGGGGGTTCGTCGCGGGAGAGGAGCCAGTCCACGCCTTCGGCGGATGCTTCCAGGCCAAGCTCCCGGGCCCGCGCCAGCCCGTCGGACTCCGGGTCGACGCCCACCATGTAGCGCACCTCGACGTGCTCGCTGCGGCGCAGCTTGGCCAGCAGGTCGGTGCCGATGTTGCCGGGTCCGACGATCGCGGCCGTCGCTTTGCTCACTGGGCCTCCTCCGCGCCGAATCTCGCCGTCACGCTGCCGAGGCCGGCGAACGTGGCCGTGACTGTGTCCCCGGCCCTGGCGGGGATCGAGGCGGTGATCGAACCGGGCAGGATCACCTGCCCCGCCTCCAGCGGGACGCCGCGCGCGCCGAGCGTGTTCGCCAGCCAGACCAGCGAAGTCAGCGGCGAGCCGAGCACCGCGCCGCCCGCGCCGGTCCCGGCCAGTTCGCCGTTCTTGTGCACGTTGCAGCCGGCCAGCCGGAGGTCGACCGCGGACAGCGGCACCGGCCGGCTCCCCAGGACCACCCCGCCCGAGGAGGCGTTGTCGGCGATCGTGTCGGGCAGCGCGATCTTCCAGTCCCTGATCCGGGAGTCGATCAGCTCCAGCGCCGGTAGCAAGTGGCCGACGGCCGCCACCGCGTCCGCGGCCGTGATCCCGGGGCCGTGCAGCGGCCCGGCCAGTACGAACGCCGTCTCTGGCTCCACCCGTAGCTGGAGGAAGCGGGAGGCCGGAATCGGCTCGTGTTCCAGCCAGAACATCCGGTCGAGCAGATGCCCGTAATCCGGCTGGTCCACGCCCATCTGGCGCTGCATGGCGGCCGAAGTCAGCCCGACCTTGTGCCCCTTGACCCGCGCCCCGTCCGCGAGCCAGCGATCCACCTGAAGCAGCTGGATCTGGTACGCGTCCTCCAGCGTGATGTCGGGGTATCGCCCGGTCAGCGGCTCGACAGGTACGCCGCTGGCGTACGCGCCCAGCAGTTCCTCCGCGATCGCCGCCCGCGTCTGCTGGTTCACTCGCCTAACGTACTGGGGGACTCGCGTCCCAAGCAAGCGCTTGGTCTCCGCAGACCTTAAACCCCTTTTACCGGGAACGGCTGTGGTTCAACCTCTGATAACGCTCGACGGCAGGGTCAGCTTGAGCGGGTGGGAGCCCAGGGTCGTGAACCCCGAGGTCTCGCCCGCGTAGCGGCTGCCGAACCCGGCGCTCGTGCCGTCCGGGACCGTAACCGGCACGGTGGTGCCAGGCGGCCCGTCGATGGTCAGCGTGTTGCCTTCCACCCACGCGCTGACCTGTCCCGATCCCAGCGCCTGGCTCCACAGCTGCTGGTTGCGCATTACCTCCCCGTCGCCCGACATCGGGAGGTTGACGACCGGGGCGGTGCGGCCGTAGACCGCGCGGTAGGCGGACAGCACGGCGTCCATGACCGGGTACCCGAGCCGGTCGCCGGTCAGGTTGGACTGGTGCATGAAGAACGGCCTCGGGTCGTTGTTCAGCAGCGCGGCCAGCACGATCTGGGCCTGCACCGGCACGATCACCGTCGTCCAGTCGGCCTGCGCGTCCGTCAGCGGCTTCTGGCACGCCGTGGTCCTGCTGCCCTGGCAGATCCCGCTGCCGCCGTCGGCCTTCGAGTCGTTGTACCAGTTGAACTCGTTGACCTCCTCGGCCACCGTGTCGACGTCATAGCCGACGTCGATCGGGTGCCTGGGGACACCGAGCGCCTGGCCGACCCATCGCATGGTCGGCTCGCGGGACGCGTCCATCGCGATCCAGCTGATGTGGTTGACGTTCATCGCCTCGGCCAGGTTGGGGTTGTCGACCGGCTGCTGGGGGAGAATCCTCAGCCCGGAGTACTCGCCGCTGGCCACGACTCCCGGTTCGGCGGGGATCCCGTTCTGCCGCGCCCAGGCGAAGTTGTCCTGGATCTGGCTGTTGATCAGGCTGAGGTCCGCCGGCCCCCACACGATGTGCCCGCCCGAGGTCACGCACTTCCACGGCACCACGGTGAAGTCCTGTACGCAGCCCATGTAGGCGTGGGTCCAGGTGTGGTTGACCCAGTAGAAGTCGCCCGCCACCGGCTTGACGGCCGCGAGCAGCGGGTCCACTCCATTCACCTGGTTCTGGGACGACAACCCGCCGTTGTACAGGAACTCGATTTTGAAGCCGTGCTGCTTCTCCCACTGCACGGCGTAGGTCACGTCGGCCTGCACCATCCGGATTCCGGGGGTGACCGGCGTGCCGCGCGGGCAGGGCGGGGTGTCCCCTGGCGTGCAGTGACCGGTCATGCTCCACTGCGCGTCACCGAGGAACATGTCGTCGTAGGCGATGTCGAGGTAGTTCCGGTAGTCGCCCAGGTTCACGCCATGAGTGAGCCAGGTCACGATGCCGTGCGCCAGGAAGCGGAACTGGAACGCGTACGACCCGTAGCCGAAGCCGATGCCCATCCGCTGGCGTCCCGAGTCGTTGTCCTGCCACACCAGCGTGCCGCCCGCCGAACCGGGGATCGCGAGGTTGACCAGCGGCGTGCTGCCCGGGAGCGGATCGGCGAGGTAGCCGAACGGCGCCTGTCCCGCGATGCCGCCGCTGAACGGGAACGTCGCGTTGAGATACCCGAACCCGGCGCTCGCGCCCGCGCTGGTGACGGTGGCCGGGCCGCTCAGCGGGCCGCTGTAGACCGGCGAGGTCATCCCGAGGTCGGCCATCGGGGGAGTGTAGGCGTCGACCTCGCGCACCCCGAACAGCCGTTCGTACTTGCCCAGGAGCCCGAGTTCGGTCCCGGACAGGCCGGACGGGTTGGCGCTCGGCAGCACGATTCCCTCGAAGTTGCCCGCCCGGACCGCGCCGCTTCGCGTATGCCAGGTCCGGACCAGGAACCCCGGCGTGATCGTCTGCCGGGAGTGGTTGCGGAGGTCGAGGACCGTGATCGGCAGGCCCTCCGCGGTGAGCTCGGCGCGGATGGCCTGGACCGGCGGGGACCCGTCGGTCACCACCAGCACGTTCAGGTCGACGCCGCCGTGCGGGCCGGCCGGCTTGACGGCCGCCGCCTGGCCGCCGGCTGGCCTCAGCGCATGCGCCCGGGGCGCCGCGGAGCCGGGTCCGCTGGTCCCGGCCTGAGCCGGTACGGCCGAATGGTGGGTCACGGCTAGCGACGTCCCCACGGCTACGATGGCGAGGTTGGCCACCGCGATGGCGACCACGGTGCTGGCTGAACGTCGTCTGATAGTGAGTCCCACGTGCTATATGCCTCCATGGGCGGTAGCGGCATCGATGCCCAGGCCCTTTTACTGGAGACGCGTTACCTCACCGAATGGAGTACATGATCAGCGGGCGGGGCCTAGTTCGGCGGAGGTCTTGCCGGCCTGGCCCAGCGCGGCGGTCATCATGTCGGCGGCCTGGCCCGCAGCGGCCAGAGCCTCCACCGCCTCGACCACCCAGAAGTCGAGATCGCGGCCGGAGCCGCCCGCTATCTGGCCGTCCTCGCGCTGCACGACCAGGATCCTGGCCAGCTGCTCGCACAGGCGGGGCAGGCTCTGGCCCATCTGCTCCAGGCTTGCGATGACGTCTCGGACCTCATCGGGGCCGGCGAACTCCGTACCGCCGGACGTCAGGTCGTTGAGCGCACGGATGGCCTCCGCGGCCTGATCGGCGATCTCGCCTACCGTCATCGTGCTGGCCAGCTCACTCGTGGGTTCTTCCCCGCCTCCCGGCCGGCTCCGGGCCAGGCCGGCGGCCTCGGCGTCCATGCCTGAACCATAGGGACGAACCTTCTTCGGCATCTTTCTCCAGAGCGAGGGGGGCTGCTAGGTGCTCGTTACAGACTAGCGGCCCTTCAGATCGCCGATGCTGAGCGAGCCGTCGGACGGCCCATTGGACGGCCCATTGGACGGCAGGGCGCCCTCCGCCTCCTGCACGTACCGGGTCGGGTCCTTGTCTTCGGGCGTGACGCCCGCGAAGTTCCGCGCCTCGAAAGCGGCGAAGGCGACGGCCAGATCATGGCGGCGCTGGAGGCTGGCCAGACGGCGGAAGTCGGTGAGGCCCTCGCGTTCCTCCTCGGCCATGTGGTCGCTGTTCGCCAGGTTGGCCGCGGCGACGGCGCTGAACCAGCCGTCGCTGCCAACCGGATGCCGGGCCACATCCGAGACCGCGTCCCTGATCTCGTTGTGGTCGCGGATCGCGTCGATCGTCTCCTCCTCCACCCCCGCCTTACGGCGCGCGGCCAGGCCGACCTGGAGCAGCACGGGGTAGAAGATCGCTTCCTCCGCCGCCGCGTGCAGTTCGAGGAACGCCGCGAGCCGCTCCCATATCGAGGTCAGCGTCTCGATGTCGCCGCGATCGATCTGCTCCAGGATGGCGAAAAGCCGGCGCTGCTCGTGATGGTCGTCGAGGATCAGCTGGGTGATGTCCACGGTTCCTGACTCTACTGGGCCGCTACCCGGGCATACGGCCGCGGTTACTTGGGCATTCGGCCGAGGCCCGGGCGCGTGGGCGGGATGACGGCGGTCGCCCGCTGCCGCGGTCCTGACCACGGGGCCGGCGGGGCGTCGACAGCGGCCGCGATCGCGTAGGCGGCGCGTTCGTAGTTGACCCGCCAGCCGACGAAGTCCAGCCAGGCCTCGGCCGGGTCACGCTCGATGGGGAAGTCCACCTCCCGCATCCGGGTGACCGCTTCGAGGAACTCCTCGTAGGTCAGGCTGATCCCGGTCTCCGGATGAGGTTCGCCGGGCAGTTCGAAGCCCATGGCCTGGGCCACCCTGTTGAAACAGTCGAAGCCGCCGCGCAGGCACAGCCGGGCCGGTATTTCCGGCACGGCCTTCGGCGACAGGACCAGGAACAGGGCGGCGGAGTCCAGCACCGCCAGCAGCGCGGTCACCCAGGATGACAGCGGGCGCGGGGAGCGGAACCGGACCAGCGGCAGGTAGGTGGTATGACTCTCGGCGACGTCCGAGGCCCAGCGTTCCCATCGGGCATACAAATCCGGCATGGTGTCGAGGGTGGACATGCCGGATCCCAGTGCGTAGTGGGTGCGCGCCAGCAGCTCAGGCCCCCAGGACGGGACGCCAGCGCGCGCGTTCAGCAGCGCCACCTCGGTTTCCCTGCGGTTGAACGCCGAATACAAGGTCGGCAGGTAGCCGATCTGTAGCGCGACGATGACCAGCCCGGTCGCGGCGCCGGCGAACACGATCACCGCTGGCGCCGTGCCGGCCGGTTCGGAGAATCCCAGCGTGAACATCGATGATCCCGCGTCGGCGAAGGCCGAGCCGAGACCGTGCGCGGCGAACGGCCAGAACAGCAGCGTGTAGCCGAGAAAGGCGATCACCAGCCAGGTCGCGAGCTGTGCGAGCAGGATCGCGGCCGCCTGAGCGGCGAGCACGCGGTCCCGCTTCCGGTAGTCCTTGAGCCTTCTGGTCGCCAGCCGGAATGTGACGTTCACGGTCAGGTCCACCCAGCGGGTCAGGCGGCCCACCACGGAACGTGAGACGATGAGCGTCCCGGTGACGCTGACCCAGGCCCAGAGCACCAGGAGGACCCCGGCCAGGGCGGCGGCGATCCGGCCCGCCATCGGCATCATCATGGCCTGGCCCCAAGCCGGCCGAGCGCAGCGAGGCCTTGGCGCGCAGGAAAGCTCAGCATGAACGCCCAGCTTAGACAGTGGTGTCGGTGGTCACTATGGGCGCTGCGTCGGTAAGCCCGGCGAACACGTCACGGTAAGCCTGAAGCAGGGCGCAGAGCCGCTCCATCGCCGGGGCGTAGCCATCGCGCGCCCGAAGCCGCTCGGCGAGCATCTCCGGGCTGCCGGTCAGATGGACCAGCACTCCGCCCCGGTCGGCCAGGAAGAATGCCAGTTCGGCCGCTTGCCGCGCGCTCAGCCGGGAGCGGCCCTCGCGCACCGTGCCATAGACGATCTCACTGATGAAGCTGCGATCCAGCGCGATCTTCCCCGGCAGGCGGAGCACCGAGAGGTACTGCTCGGCGAGGTCGGTACCGTCGGCCAGACGGTCCGAGTGGAGGACGGTGTAGCCGTGTCGCTCCGCGAGCGCGGACGCGCGGGTGGTCTTACCGGTTCCGTCGCAGCCCTCCAGGACGATGACCGGATACACGGCTGCGAGCTCGTCCCAGTCCACGGTCTCAGTGTGGCGTGGGCGGGACGAGCTCGCTAGCGGTTATCGCTTATGTGCAGGTAGTGCCGTTGACCGAGAATGTCGTCGGCGCGGCTGTGTTGGTGGCGGAGACGGTGAAGCCGATCGTGACGTTGCCGGACGGGGCGATCGTCGCGTTGAACGACTCGGCGGTCGCGGTGACCTGCTCACCGGATTGGGTGAAGGAGGCGTTCCACAACGAGTTGATCTGCTCATTACCGGGGAACGTCCAGGCCAGCGTCCATGGGCTGATGCTGGCGGTGCCGGTGTTGGTGATAGTGATCTGGGCCTGGAACCCGCCGGACCACGAACTCGTCACGGAGTAGGCGGCCGAGCACGCGACAGTCGGCGGTGGCGGCGGACCGGAAGACGAACCGGTGCCGGCGCCGGGCAGCGGGAACTGCATGCCCGCGAGCAGCGACTGCTTCGCAGCGGATGCCGGAGCACCGGCGTAGCTGGAGTCCAGCAGGTTATACGGGTCCTCGCCGTTCAGCGCCCAGTACGTCCAGCCCATCCACTTGTTGGATGAGATGTAGGAGACGAGGCTGGAGAACCACTGGCCCTGCGATCCGGGCGTGCTGGACTGGACGTCGGAAGCGGTGTTGTCGGTGCCGAACTCGCCGACCCACACCGGCGCGATGTTCTGCGCGTACAGGTATCCCCAGTTGCCGTTCCACACCGCGTCCAGCGAGGCCGAGGTTGTCGAGGAGTTGAACCATGTCTGCTGGAACAGGCTGGGCCCGTAGTCGTGGGCGGAGTACACCACGTGCCCGGGACTCGACAGCGTGACAGGGAACTGTCCGGCCAGCGCGAGGTCGCCGCCCCACCAGGTGGAGTTCGTGCCGCCGGACGAGGTCGGGTTCTCGCCGATGCCCTCGCAGAAGATCAGTGCGCCAGGGTCCGCGCCCAGGATCGCGTTACCGGCCTGCTCATACGCGAGGCGCACGTCCGTGTTGGGGTCTCCGGTGCCCCATGTGGCGCCCTGGGCATAGGTGTCACCGGCCGGCGTATGCGGCTCGTTTCGCAGGTCGAAGCCCACGACGGTCGGGTTGCCGGCATAACGCTTGGCCAGCGTGGCCCAGTCGTTCACCCAGGCCGACGACGGGTACGCGGAGGTGTACCACAAGCCGTCCTGCTCGGCCGACTCCCCGGCTTCCGACCGGTGGTCGTCGAGGATGACCTTCAGTCCGACCTGCCCGGCGTAAGTGATGATCTTGTCCAGGATCTGCAGCGAGTTCAGGCCCTTGAGGTCGGTGTTCACCGGCCCGTTGTTGTTGAAGAAGGTCAGGTTCTGCGGCACGACCGGGGTTTCCACCATCTGGTTGGAGAACGGGATCCGGATCGTGTTGTAGCCGAGGCTCTGGATGTCATTGATGATCGTGTGGTAATCCTGCGCCCACAGGCCGTGCACCACCTCGTCCGGGGTCTCGAAGCCGTACCAGTTGACCCCGGCGATACGCACCGGATTGCCGGCCGAGTCGAGGATCTGGTTACCGCTCGTATGCCAGAAGCCAGCGCCGACGCCGGATGCGGCGGGTGCTCTGGGTGCGGCGGCCCCCGTTGTGGCCATCGCGGTGAGGCCCAGCGCGGCCAGCATGGCCGCGGCGCAGGCGGTAAGGAGGAGCGGGACGCTCCGGCGAGCACGATGTGCGGATGCTGACCGCATGGCGACGCTCCTTTGCGTTTCCGGCCGGGCATTTCTTTTCAGAAGGCTCGAGCTTCGATGGGTCCGACGCTATAGACCTACGCCGCGTAGTCAACGACAGGCGGCTGCCACCTGCGGATATCGCACCCAGCGCGCTGAAAGTTGCAGCACCTGTACAAGCTGAAAGTTTCGGCGTCTTTACCAAGAGGAACGCGTGTTTCCGGCCTGCCGGCTATGCCGTGCCCCATGGGGGCGCTGGATTCTTATGACATCGATGGCGCCATCGATGTCATTGGAGCCGGACAAATCCCCGCCCAGCGCGATGAATGGCGCCATCGTCGCGCCGCGGGCGGGGGTTCATCCGCCGAGTTGGGTTCCCAGCAGGCTGTAGGATGCCGTGCCCGCTTGGTGAGCTATGCGTATCACCGCAAAGCGGACACGTAGACCAGCCATGTCGTGGAGAATAGGGGCCATCTGGAAGAAAGGGCGCCGGAAACCGGCGCCCTTTCTTCCATGAGGCCCTTTTATTCCGCGTGGTCCAGCGATACCACCCGCCCACATAACGGGTTATATCCCGGCAAACCCGGCGGCCGTTCACGGCACGCCCCGAATTCGTTACTCGGAACAGGTCCGTATTTGGAGGGTAATGGGCCACTATGATCCGAGGCGCCCGCTGGACATGGGCCCGCCCCCGCGTGGGTGGGGTGCGCGGGGGCGGGCGGGGTGGGGCTTACCGGCCCGTCTTACGGGCCGTCTGACAAGCCCGTTTCACAGGCCTAGCGACGCCAGATGGGCCTTGTAGGCGGCGCCGAAGGCGGTCGGAGTGCCAGGGACATAGTCGGTAATCAGGCCGGGACCGGACGAGCATTGGAAGTCCGCGTTCCAGGCCCAGGCCAGGTAGCTGGTGTGCTGTGAATCCAGCCACGTGGTCAGCGGGTCGATGTAGCTTCCTGAGCAGTCGTTCTCACCGATCTCGCCGGCGATCAGCGGGACCTGGGCGATGACCGGCGCTACCTGCGACGTCCAGCACGATTGGTTGCTGCACGAGTTGAAATTGTAGGAGTGCCAGGAGGCGACCAGGTTGTTGTCCGGATCGGTCGGCTTGAACTGCAGCCAGGAGGTCATCTCGTTGGAGAACTCCTCGCCTCCGAGCATGAGCACGTTGCTCGCCCCGGTGGAGCGGACCGCGTTGACCATGCTCTGCATGCCCGCGACCTGGTACGGGATCCCCGCGCAGGTGCCGCCGTTGAGCCAGCAGGTCCAGCCGCTGGCGTCGCTGCCGGTCGCCCGTGATGCGAAGGGCTCGTTGAACAGGTCGAAGATGACGGCGTTGTTGCCCTTGAAGGTGTTCGCCACCGAGGTCCAGAACGGGATCGCCTGGGCCGCGTCCGGCATCGGCTTCTGGCAGAAGGCTTCGGCCGTCTTGCCCGCGGGGCAACTACCGGCCGAGTTGCCGGTGTAGTCCCCGTCGGTCCAGTGCAGGTCGAGGATCACGACCAGGCCGTTGGAGTTCATCAGGTTGACTTCGGCCTTGATCGCGCTCTGGTAGTTGGCGCCCGCGAACTGCGAGTTGACGTACGACTCGCCGTTCCAGCACGCCTCGTTGAGCGGCATCCGGACCGCCGTGCTGCCCCAGCTCTTGATCGCGGTGATGGCCGCCTGGTCCATCTCGCCATCGAAGATGCCGGTGCCGTTCACGCACGAGTACTCGGCGCCAGACCGGTTAACACCCCACAGCGTCACTTGCTTGCCGTTGGCGTCAAGCAGCTTGTTGCCGGACACGTGCAGCTGCGGGGCGGGCCCGCTGCCACCTCCACCGGCGGCGCTCTCGGTCGCGCTGACGGTCACCGAGGTGAAGCCGGTGGCGCTGAGCGTGAACGTGGTGGTTCCCGTTCCCGAGCTGTCCGCCGTGATCGTCACGTTCTGCGCCGTCGCGAAGTTCGACGGCGTGAACGTCAGCGAGGTCGGCGAAGCCGTCAGGCCGGTGTTACCGGTACTGGTCACCGAGACCGTCACGTTGGCTGACGGCGCGGCGGACAGCGAGACTCCCACGGTCCCGGTCGATCCCTGGGTCACCGACAACGAGGTCGGGTTCACCATGATCGAACCAGGACCACCTCCACCGCCACCCACCTGGCCGGTGCACGCCACGCCGTTGACCGTGAACGCGGTCGGGTTGGTGTTGGTGCCGCTGTAGCTGAACTGGGCGCCGAAGTTGACGGTCCCGTTGGTGGCCACGCTGCCGTTGTAACTGGCGTTGGTCACCGTGACGTTCTCGCCGGACTGCGACCAGGTCCCGTTCCAGCCGTTGGAGAGCTGCTGGTTCCCGGAATAGGAGTAGCCCAGCGACCAGCTTGTGAGAGGCGAGCCGAGGTTCGTGATGGTGATCGAAACCACGAACCCGGTGCTCCACTGGGACTGGACCGTGTAGGCCACCGAGCATCCGGTGGCCGCGTTGGCCGTCGGCGAACCGGCGATAGCGCCGGCGCCGAGCCCGGCGGCGCTCAGGACGAGCGCCGCCAGGCCTGCGAAATAGCGATGCCGTTTCATCAGAATCCCGGGAAGGCATTCTTGACGAGCATCTGGAACTCGGCCGGGAAGAACTGGCCGGCCGGGACATCGAAGCCCGGTATCGAGCCGGTGGAGTAGGTGTTCCCGTTGCCGTCGGTGTTGGTGCCGTTCGGGTCACAGTGCGGGTCACCATGCGAGTGGGTCGAGGTCGGGTAATCACCGTCGGACTCGCCCGGCGGCTTGATCCACACGTAGGCCAGGATGGGGCTGGACGAACCGAACGGCTGGTCGGCCGGCCGGGCGCCGATGCCCGCGTTGTTCTGGTTGCACCAGTCGCCGCGGAACGGCCGCTGGTCGACCTTGTTCGCCGCGACGTACGCGGCGGCCGTGGTCGGCGAGCTGTTCAGCGAGGTCGGCCGCAGCGGACCGCCCCAGCCGTTTCGTGAGGTGTCGATCAGGAACTTCTTGCTCGCCGGGAAGCCGGCCGACACCAGCGTGTTGTACATCGCGGTGTCGTAGCTGAGCTCGTCGAAGGTCGGGTTGAACTGGTAGAAGGTCACCGAGTCCAGGTTCTGCCCGCCGACGTTCATCGTCGGGTTGGTCAGGAACGGCTCCTGAGTCGGCGTGTAGTTGGCCGTGTCGCTGATGAAGCCGTCGATGCTGGCGTAACCAGCGGTCGTGGCCTGCACCACGGAGTTGTACACGGCCGGGGTGCCGGTCATGTTGCTCGGCCAGCCGAGCCACGCCGAGTGCGCGATGTCCATGTAGTTGTACACGTTGGAAATCGCGTGCAGCTTGTTCAGCGCGTAGGTGATGCCCTGCTCGTAGAACGGGGTGGACGTCTGGCAGGCCGACTTGGACTGGTTGGTGACCACGTTGGGCAGGGAGTCGGGCTCGATGATCGCGACGACCCGGATGGGCGAGCTGGCGAACTGGCTCAGGATCGAAGCGATCGGGTTGATGTACTGGGTCTCGTATTCGGTCAGGCCCGCGCTGGTGGCCGGGATCTCACCGTTGGAGGCCAGCGCCGCGCAGTCCCGGCCGGGCAGGTCGTAGATCACGATCTCAACCAGAGCCGGTGTGGACGCGGTGCCCATCGCGGCCGCGTTGGTGAGCTGCTGCATCAGGCCGGTCCGGGTGCCGGTGGCGGTGGCGCCGCCGGTGATGGACGCGATCGTGTCCAGCCAGATGGCGGTCTGGAAGTTGGCCACCGATGCCTCGGTGCTGGAACCATCGGCCGTGGCCTGGGCCTGCACTTCCTTGACGTAGTCGGGGTTGAGGTACGGCTTGGATCCGGCGAACGGGTCCGCGACGTGGCCGCCGCTACCGCCGCCGCTGGTCTCGCTCACGGTGAAGGTCACCGACGTGAGACCCGAGGCGCTCGCGGTGAACGTCGCCGCGCCGGTGCTGGAGCTGTCCGCGGTGACCGTCACGCTCTGCGCGGTGCCGAAGTTGGACGGCGTGAACGTCAGCGAACCGCCCGCGGTCACCGACAAGCCGGTGTTCCCGGAGGTCCGGGCCGTCGTCACCGTGACGTTCGACGTGGGCGCGGCGGACAGCGATATCCCGACGGTTCCCGTCGTGCCCTGGGTGACGTTCTGCGATGTAGGACTAACGACCAGGGTGGGGGTTCCTCCGCTGCCGCTGGTCTCGGTGACGGTGAAGGTCACCGACGTAAAGCCGGAGGCGCTGACGGTGAAGGTCGCCGCTCCCGTCCCGGCGGAATCAGCGGCGATCGTCACGTTCTGCGCGGTGGCGAAGTTGGACGGCGTAAACGTCAGCGACCCGCCGGCGGATACCGACAGGCCGTTGTTCCCGGAGGTGAACGCCGTGGTCACCGTCACGTTCGCGGACGGCGCGGCGGACAGCGATACCCCGACGGTTCCCGTGGAACCCTGGGTGATGTTCTGCGCCGTCGGACTCACGACGAGGCTGCCGCCCCCACCAGACGTCTGGCCGGTGCACGCCACGCCGTTGACCGTGAACGCGGTCGGGTTGGTGTTGGTGCCGCTGTAGCTGAACTGGGCGCCGAAGTTGACGGTCCCGTTGGTGGCCACGCTGCCGTTGTAGCTGGCGTTGGTCACCGTGACGTTCTCGCCGGACTGCGCCCAGGTCCCGTTCCAGCCGTTGGAGAGCTGCTGGTTCCCGGAATAGGAGTACCCGAGGCTCCAACTGGTGATCGGCGAGCCTAGGTTCGTGATCGTGATCGACACGACGAAGCCAGTGCTCCACTGAGACTGGATCGAATAGGCCACCGAGCAGCCGGTCGCCGCATTAGCGGACGGCGACCCAACGATCGCCGCCGCGCTCAGCCCCGCGACGCCCAGGACGGACGTCGCCAACAACGCGACAAACCGGCGCAACCTCCGAAAGTTGCGCAATTTCATGACAGGTACCTCCAGGAATGGTCAGAGCGCAGCCGGAACACGGTCCGGAGCGTCGCTCACGCTAGATGTGCGTATACAGGCGGTCAAGAAGCGTGAACCGTGCGGGTACGGAGCAATAGCCCGGCGTCCCGGCGAACCCGCAGGAAGAAGATGTTTCTGTGATGTTAAGCAAACGTGTGCAGTATTGACGTCGGCGTGCAATTTTCACAGAAGATTCGCCACCGTTCGTTCGTCGAAATGTTCATAAAGATTTGAGGCCGCGGGGGCACGGAGCGCGGACCTATCACTGGTCAGCGGCATTTCGCGGGCGCGGGCGCGCTCGCCGCGCAAGGCGTGCGGGGGCTCCTGGCGTGTCGGCCAGATCCCGGCGGGCGACGGCAGCGCGGGCAACCGGAGCGAGGTTACGGCGACTTAACAAACCGCGAACGCCGGCCATGAGAGTTTCAAGACGGCGGCGAGGTTTCATTAACGCGATATATCTGAAATCCGGCACATCCCGGACCCAGGGCCGGTGTCCTCCGCACCCGCGTCTGCGCAGGTAGAACACGGGGAGAGCCGAGGCCGCGTGCCGTCCGCAGGTCGCCGTAGGTTTACCGCGTCGCTGCGCTCCGTACCGGTTCTCTAGCGGGCCGCGACCGTCCGCTTTCCGCTCACCTCCCCCCGGGTTACGTTGCGGATCTCAGGTGCGAGCGCCCACCGCCGCCCAGATTTCCCACTTCCAGCGAGGAGATGCGGATGACTAACCGTCGACCTCGTTCGCGCATGCTGGCCAGTGTCCTGGCCGCAGCCACCCTGCTGTCTGGCGCGTTGATGGCCGCGTCAGGCAGCGCTTCGGCCTCCCCTGCTCATTCAGCAGGAGCCGCGCGAACATCATCCACGGCGAGTAAGGCAGCCAGCGTGCCGCCTGCCGCCGCGCCGATCACGAGCCCGCAAGCGGGCCAGGTGTTCACGCCTGGCTCGGACATCACGCTCCAGGCGGCGCCCCTTCCGGTCAGCGACATGGTCAAGGACGGGCTCAACGCCAGCCCGGTGACCTCGGTCGCGTTCTACGCGAGCACCGGCCTGACCAGCAACCGTCTTGTGGGCGTGGCCAAATCGGCGCCCTGGACGGCGAAATGGGCAAACGTGCCAGCGGGTGACTATTCAGTGACCGCGGTGACCACCGACAAGCAAGGAAAGACGAGCGCGACCTCGACCCCGGTTGCGATCCAGGTCGAGAAGCCGAGCGTCGTGACCAACCAGTCCTCGCTCACGATCAACAAGGGCCAGTCCACTTCGTTCGGCGTCTCGTTGTCCACGGCGCCCAGCAGCCCCGTCACGGTGCACCTGAGTGACGCCGGCACCGCGACCTCTGTCGCCAAGGGTCAGACGCTGACCTTCACGCCTTCGAACTGGAACAAGCCGCAACAGGTCACGGTGGCCGCGGCGAAGACCAAGGCCGGCAGCCATTCGACCGTCACCGCGTCAGCGGCCGGGCTGGGGAATGCCACGGTCGCGGTAACCGCCGCACCGGCCGCGACCGGATATGACCAGTGGTTCCTCAACCTCTACGACGACATCACGAACACGGCCAACGGGTACTTCAGCCCGCAGGGCATCCCGTACCACTCGGTCGAGCAGCTCATCGTGGAGGCCCCGGACTACGGTCACGAGACCACTTCGGAGACCTACAGCTACTGGCTGTGGCTCGCCGCCGACTTCGGTCGCGTCAGCGGTGACTGGACCGCATTCAACAACGCATGGTCCAACATGCAGCAGTTCATGATCCCGAACGCGGCCAACCAGCCCGGATGCAGCGCCTACAACGCGTCCTCGCCGGCCACGTACGGACCGGAATCAGCGTCCCCGGCCAATTACCCGGTGGCCCTCAACTCATCGGTCCCGGTCGGCTCGGACCCGCTGTCCGCCGAGCTGAACTCGGCCTACGGCGGCTGCACCATCTACGCGCCCATGTGGATCATGGACACCGACAACAGGTACGGCTTCGGCCAGCAAGAAGACGGAACGTCGACGCCGAGCTGGATCAACACCTTCCAGCGGGGGCCCGAGGAGTCGGTGTGGGACACGGTCCCGCAGCCGGACTGGGACACGATGAAGTACGGCGGCCCGAACGGCTTCCTTGACCTGTTCAACAACGGCGGCGGCTCGTTCGCCCCGCAGTACAAGTACACCGACGCGCCGGATGCCGACGCGCGCCTGGT
>JAFARZ010000421.1 GCA_019245115.1 Streptosporangiaceae bacterium
GGTAACGGTCCCGGCTGGATCGAACGCCCCGAAGATGAAATCGTGCCAGCTTCCGGCCATGCTGCGGGCCGCCGCGCCGTAGAACGGCTCGACGCTGGCGCCGGCCATTCCCCAGCCGTACGCGACCGCCGCGACAGCGGCGATGACTAGCAGCGCCGGCCGGGCACAGGCGGGCTGATCCGCAGGCGAGCGCCACGGCGTCAGGAAGCGGCGCCAGTGAGGTGCTCCTGATGAAGGCGCTGGTGCTGTCTCCGGGATAACTGCCATCCCCGACCCACCTGCCCAGTATGGCGGCAAGCGCATGCCGTGGCCGCCTGGCCCGTAAAAAGCGCGTGGATGTGCCAGGGGCCGGCTTTGCCTCTCCCCATACGCCCCGCCAGTCTCACCCGCCTCGCCACCCGCTTCCCCGCGGCCCCCAGGCCGCCCCGGCTCCCCCGGCAAACAGCAGCGATGTGGCATCGATGTCGCCCTGGCAGCAGCGATGTGGCACCGATGTCGGTTGCGGGACGGGCCCGGGCGCGAGAACGGGGCAAGCACGAGGTGCACGGGGCGTCCGTGGCAAGAGGTGCGGAGCCGCGCCTGAGGTAAACGCAGCCTGCTACAGCACTAGACTCCGCAACGGCCGTTACCTGCGCTACGTGAGTTTGTGCAGGTCAAAGCAGCTTTCGCCGACGATCTTTGGGAACAATCACCGTGCCGACACCTGGAACAGTCGCTACATAGTCGTTAGGTCCGTCTGCAGGTCTGTCAGTGGGTCCAGAGCCAGTTCGGTGCGTTGAGCGTACGTCCCCGCGTTTCCGCGGGAACGCGGAGGGGTCCAGGCCAAATGACATCGATGGTCCTAGAGCGCCGATGGTCCGCCGATGCTGTTCCCACGGCGGCGACCTACAATGACGGGCGTCACGAAACCGCGATAGACGGACGTCCGCGGCGGGGCGCGGCAGAACGGCGGTGAGCATGGATCGGATCGCTCTGGTCACCGGCGCCGGGAGCGGTATCGGCCGGTCGACGGCCATCCGGCTCAGTCAGGCCGGGCTGCGGGTCGTGCTCGCTTCCCGCGGCGCCGAGGACCTGGCGGCCACGGCCGCGGCGTGCCCGGGCCCGACCCTGGCCATCCCGGCCGACGTCACGGACCCGTCGGCCGTGGACCGGCTGTTCAGCCAGGCCGAGCACGACTGGGGCGCGGTCGAGGTCCTGATCGCCAGCGCCGGCGCGGGGTACTCGGCGCGGATCGAGCGGACCAACGACGCCGATTGGTACCGCATGCTCGAACTCAACCTGACCGCGCCGTTCCGGTGCCTGCGCCGGGCCGTGCCCGCCATGCGCGCACTCGGCTACGGCCGCATCGTGGTGATCGCGTCGACCGCGTCGCGGGTCGGGGAGCCGTACCTGGCGGCGTACGCCGCCAGCAAGCACGGGGTCCTGGGGCTGGTGCGAGCCGCCGCGGCCGAACTAGCCGGCACCGGAGTGACCGTGAACGCGGTGTGCCCGGGCTTCGTCGACACCCCGATGACGGCCGCCACGATCCGGAACATCGCAGAGAAGACCAGTCGCACGACCGATCAGGCCCGCTCGGCGCTGGAAGCCAGGCAGCCGATCGGACGGCTGATCACGCCCGAGGAGGTGGCCGACGCCGTATGGTTCTGCGTCGCCAGCGAGGCCATCACGGGGCAGGCCGTCAACGTCGACGGGGGCACGGTCCAGTCCTGACCACCGGCCGTCCATAATCTCTTCGTAATAACTTGCCGTGACGGAGAGAATTTCTACAAATACTTTCCGTTCCGGAAGGCCGGCGGCCGTACCGGGCCGGCGCGGGCCGGGCGAATCGCACGCCGATCCAGGTCCGGTGGGCACCCCGTAACCTGCGACGTAAGGATTTCGCAAGGAATTGCCGGGGAACCGGCCTCGCCGGGGGCTTAAAACCGGACAAAACGCGACTTCATTCAACTCCCTGACCTGGGCATTGTCGCTGGTCTACGGTTAGCGCCCGGGAGCGTCAGCGGGGCGCCTCCAGTGGAGGTGGAGTCAATGCTTGTCACCGGCCAGCCGACCGTACGCCGCCGGCGCGGCAGGAACAATCGCACGGCGCGTATCGCGGTCCCGGTCACCGCGGCGGTGGCGCTGGGCCTGGGTGCCGGGATCTTCGTGGCCACCTCGGGCGGCAGCCCGGCCAAGATCCACCCGGCCGCGGCATCCTCCTCGCAGGGCGTCTCGTCCTCGGCCGTCAACGCCAACTGCGAGATAGTGGTCCCGGCTCACCCGCTGACCGCGAAGGGGCTGGCCACGCCCTATCAGCTCACCGGACTCGCCGGCACGTCCCCCGCGGCCTCGGGCTGCCAGATGATCAACTCGATCAACCTGGGAGCGTTCGTCCAGGCCACCATCCTCGATCCGGACACCGGGGCGCTGTCGGTGTACGACCCCCTGGTCGTCACCGCGGGGACCCGGCCGGCCGTCGCGCCGGTGGTGCCGAAGCTGCCCAGGCACGCGATCGTCACCATCGACATCGGGTTCAACGGCACGGTGCTGCGCCAGGCCGGCGCGACGCCGACCGCGCTCCAGCAGGGCAACTGCACGGACGGCGAGCCGGGATCGCCCTTCGGTCAGGTGTCGTTCTGCAACGGCCCCGCCTTCTTCCAGGCCGCCTACCGGCTGGAGCGCTCGGGCCGGCTGGTCATCCACCCGGCCGGGTTCTCCCGGACGATGGTGCCGACCGCGGGCGCGCTGGGGACCGGCCGCGAATGCCCGACGGTGCGCAACTTCGACATGGTGGACCAGGACCCGAGCGACAACGTGACCACGGCCTACCTGCTCAACCCGGCGACCGGCCAGACCGCGCAGGACAACGCGGCCAACCAGGCGCGCATGCCGGGCGCCAAGAAGCTGACCAACGGGAGCGACAACGCCCTCATCGACGACTTCCTCGACCCGGCGCTCGGCTGCACCCCGCTGGAGGCGCCCGACCTGGGGAACCACGGCGTGCTGACCACCTCCCAGGCGCTCGACGAACTGCTCGCCGCCAGGAGCCAGCCGGCCGACGCGGCCCTGGTGCCGGAGAACGACACGATGGTGGTGGACAACGGCGGCCAGATCGACCTGGCCAAGGCCGACCTCTACCGGTCCGAGATCGGGCAGGTCCCGGTCGGCAGCCAGGCCGCGGCGGCCAGCACCCCCCAGATGTTCTGCCAGAACCTGGTCAACATCCAGACGCCGTTCATCGCGGCCAACGAGAGCGTGCTCGCCGCCGCTCCCTCGCCGGTGCCCACCGTGGGGGACAACCTGTACACCTTCCTGGCGAACCGGCTGCTGGCCTCCTTCAACAACCTGGGCTGCGCGAACCACGGCCTGGCCAACCCCGTCGCCGTCGTGACCAACG
>JAFARZ010000012.1 GCA_019245115.1 Streptosporangiaceae bacterium
AGCGGCACCAGCCTGCCCTCCTCCAGCAACAGCACCGCCAGCACCGCGTTCTCCCGCCACCCCCGCACCGGCACCAGCTCCCCCTGGTACCGCACCTCGAGAGGACCGAGAATACTGAATACGAATGCCCCCATAAACCGGATAATAAGCCCAAAACACAGATCATCGCTAAAGCGCGCCGAATCCCATAGGCGGGGTCCAACAGCTCCCTCGCATAGAACTGTTATGGAAGGTATTGCCTTCTTGGTGCTGGGTCCGCTGGAAGTGCGGAACGCGGGCCAGCCGGTGCCGGTACGCGGGGCGCGGGAACGGGCCGTGCTGGCCGCGCTGCTGCTGGCCAAGGGACGGCTGGTCCCGATCGAGACGCTGATCGACGCGACCTGGGCCGGTCAGCCGCCGTACGCGGCCGGTAAGGCGGTCCGCAATGTGGTCTCGGCGCTGCGCGGTCGGCTCTCCCGGGCGGACGGGACCGGGCTGATCGAGACAGGCGCCGCCGGATACCGGTTGCCGCTGGCCGGAGTGTACCTGGATGTGGTGGATTTCGAGCAGCGGGTGGCCGAGGCCCGTACGCTGGCCGCGGCGGGGAACCCCGGACCGGCTGCGGAGAAGCTGCGAGCCGGAGCTGTGGCGAGGCCCGGCGCTGGCCGGGACCGGCGGGCCGGCGCTGGAGGCGGCCGCCGCGCGGCTGGATGAGCAGCGGCTGGCCGTTCTGGAAGAGTGCGTGGATCTGGAATTGGCGCTGGGTCGGCACCGGGAGCTGACCGGGGAACTGCGGACGTTGACCAGCGAGTGGCCGCTGCGGGAGCGGCTGGCCGCCCAGCTCATGCTCGCGCCGTACCGGTCTGGCCGCCACGACGAAGCGCTGGACGCCTACCGCAGCCTGACCAGGCGGCTGGCCGATGACCTGGGCCTGGACCCCTCTCCGGCGGTGGCCGCCTTGCACGAGGCCATCTTGGGGCATGTGGGGGAAGGTCATGCTGCCGTAGGCGAGCTGATCGGCCAGTGTGCCCGGCTGCCGCTGGCGCTGGCGATCGCGGCGGCGCGCGCCGCCGCGCGTCCCGCCCTGGCCCTGGCCCAGCTTGCCGCCGAGCTGAGACAGCCCGTCGGCCCGCTGGATGCGCTGGATACCGGCGACCATGCCACCAGCCTGCGCGCGGTGTTCTCCTGGTCGCTCCGCACGATGCCGGCCGGGCCTGCGCGCCTGTTCGTCCTGCTCGGTCAGCATCCTGGTCCTGACTTCGATGCCTACGCCGCCGCCGCACTGGCCGGCACCACCTTCGAGTAGGCCCGCCGCTGGCTGTACCTGCTGGCCGACGCGCATCTGATCCACCCCGCCGTACTCACGGCGCTGGGCCATCCAGAACAAGCTGCCGAGCAGCATCGGCGCGCACTCGCTGTGTTCCGCGCCGAAGGTAATCGCGGAGCGGAACCGGTGGCACTCAACGGGCTCGGCGAAGCGGTCCAGGCCATGGGACAGTCGGCGGAGGCGATGACCCACCACAGCACCGCGCTCTCCCTGGCGCTCGACACCGACGACCGCGAACAGCAGGCCCGCGCGCACGCCGGCCTCGGTCGCGCCTTCGGCGCTCTCGCCCAGCCGCGCCGCGCCCGCGAGCACCTTCAGCAAGCCGTCGCGCTCTACGCCGATCTCGGCTATCCGGAAGCAGAACAGATCCGTGCCGAACTCGCCGGCCACAAGCACCCGAGCTGACCCGATGTGCTACGCGCGTCCGCCGCGACAAGGCTGGGCTGTGCGGCGGTCCGGGGGGGGTGGAACCACCGCCGTTCGCGGTAAATGTAGGGCCGGTGCGCTGAGCCAGCGCTCAATCGCGGCGAGCAACCTGGCGCGGACCTGGGGTGGTGCGGCGGACGACCGCACCGATGTGCGGGCCAGTGCGGCGAGTTCGGCGTCGGAGAAGCCGTGCGCGTCGCGCGCGATGAGGTACTGGGCGGCCAGCCGGCGGCCGAACAGCAGCGGGTCGTCGGCGCCGAGTGCGACCGGTACGCCCGCCTCCACGAACGCCCGCAGCGGCACGTCACGAGGGCCGGCCGCCACGCCGAGGGCCACGTTGGAGGCGGGACACACCTCGCAGGTGACGCCGTCCGCGGCGAGGCGCTTGACCAGGAGCGGGTCCTCGACGGCCCGGACGCCATGGCCGATCCGGTCCGCATGCAGGTCGTCCAGGCAGGATGCGACGCTGGCCGGGCCGATCAGTTCGCCGCCGTGCGGGGCGAGCAGCAGGCCGGCGCGTTCTGCGATCCGGAAGGCCTGGATGAAGTCCGACGCCGGCGCCCGCCGTTCGTCGCTGGACAGCCCGAAACCGACCACGCCCTGGCCGGCGTACTGAGCGGCGAGCCGGGCCAGGGTCCGCGCATCCAGCGGGTGCCTGGTGCGGTTCGCGGCCACGATGATGCCGATGCCCACGCCGGTTGCCGCCGCTGCCGCCGTGGCCGCCGAAAGGATCAGTTCGACGGTGGCGGTGAGGCCGCCGAACCGGTTCGCGTAGCCGGACGGGTCGACCTGGATCTCCAGCCAGCCGGATCCCTCGGCACGCTCGTCCTCGGCGGTCTCGCGCAGCAGCCGGCCCACGTCGGCGGGCGTCCGGAGGACCGAACGGGCGATGTCGTACAGCCGCTGGAAGCGGAACCAGCCCCGCTCGTCCGTCCCGCTCAGCTGCGGCGGCCACTCGTCGGTCAGCGCCGGCGGCAGATGGACACCATGTCCAGCCGCCAGCTCGACCAGCGTCGAGTGGCGCATCGAGCCGGTGAAGTGCAGATGCAGATGCGCCTTCGGCAGCGCCGCGACCGACCGCGGCGAGCTGGTCTCCATCACGGGAGGGTACCGCGCCGAGCGAACCAACCTTCGCAGTCCCTGGTGACCAGAGTGGCACCCGCGGCGAGCAAAGCGAGCTTCGCGGTCGTCCGGTCGCGAAGGTCCCGAAGGGGCCTTCCGACTGGGCGAAACTAACGGCGGGAAGCGTCGCGGGCCGGGGGGTCCGGGGGGTTGGTTTTCACCCCCCGGACCCCCCGGAAAGCAGCTTCCCCATGCGCATGATGCCTTCTTCGAGATCGGCGTCGCCTAGAGCGCACGATAGCCGGAAATATCCTGGCGTACCGAAGGCCTCTCCCGGCACCACCGCGACCTCTGCCTCGTCCAGGATCAGGCCGGCCAGCTCCGAGCTCGACAGCGGCCGGCGGCCCGCGATCTCCCGGCCGAGCAGCCCCTTGACGCTGGGGTAGCAGTAGAACGCGCCCTGCGGGACCGGGCAGACGACACCCGGGATCTCGTTGAGCATCCGCGACATGGTGAGCCGACGACGGTCAAACGCTGCTCGCATCTCCGCCACCGCGCTCAGATCGCCGGTCACCGCGGTCAGCGCGGCCGCCTGCGCCACGTTGCAGACGTTGGACGTCGCGTGGCTCTGCAGGTTCGCGGCGGCCTTGATGACGTCGGACGGCCCGATCATCCAGCCGACCCGCCAGCCGGTCATCGCATAGGTCTTGGCGCAGCCGTTGAGCACGACCGTGGTGTCGGCCATATCCGGCGTCTGGACCGGAATCGAGGAAAACCGGGCGTCGCCGTAGACCAGGTGCTCGTAGATCTCGTCGGTGACGACCCATATGCCGTGCTCCAGCGCCCACCGGCCGATGTCCCGGACCAGGGCCTGCGGGTAGACCGCGCCGGTCGGGTTGGAGGGGGACACGAACAGCAGGACCTTGGTCCGCTCGGTGCGGGCTCGCTCGAGGTCATCCACCGAAGCCAGGTAGCCGGTGCTCTCGTCGGTGGGCACGATCGTCATCACGCCGCCCGCCAGCGCGATCGCCTCAGGGTAGGTGGTCCAGTAGGGAGCGGTCACCAGGACCTCGTCGCCGGGATCGAGGAGGGCGGCGAACGTCTGGTAGACCGCCTGCTTGCCGCCGTTGGTGACGAGCACCTGGCCGGCGGTCACCTGGTAGCCGGAGTCGCGGGCGGTCTTGTCCGCGATCGCCTGCCTCAGCTCGGGCAGGCCCGCGGCCGGGGTGTACTTGTGGAACCTCGGTTCCGCGCACGCCCGCTGCGCCGACTCGACGATGTAGCCCGGCGTCGGGAAGTCGGGCTCGCCGGCGCCGAAGCCGATCACCGGCCGCCCGGCCGCCTTCAGCGCCTTGGCCTTGGCGTCTACGGCGAGGGTGGCGGATTCGGCGATAGCGGCGATGCGGGCGGAGACTCGAGTAGGCATGATGTCGATTGTTCCATCTACTAGGTCAGTTAGACGAACAGGTATACCTGGACGTAGACTGCATGGGCGACAGCGTTGGGTGTCGTAGCGGAAGCATGCCCTCGGGCGTGTGGCCGTGGTTGGGTTTGAACCAGAGGTCGCGGGTTCGAATCAAGCAGAGGGCAGTAGCTCAATTGGCCAGAGTCCCGGTCTCCAAAACCGGTGGTTGGGGGTTCGAGTCCCTCCTGCCCTGCTGAGTGGTGGCGCTGAGCGCAAAGGCTGGCCGAGCGCCATGGCAAGCATCTACAGGTGAGGATATGGCTACCCAGACACGCGGTGAGGCAGCGAAGCACAGCGGGTCCGGACGTGCTGCCAAGCGCGGTACCCGGACCACGCCGGCGCTGTTCCTGCGGCAGATGGCCGCGGAACTGCGCAAGGTCATCTGGCCGACCCGCAAAGAGCTGATCACCTACACGGTGGTGTGCCTGGTGTTCGTGGTGTTCATGGTCGCGATCGTGACCAGCCTGGACTTCGGGTTCACCAAGCTGATGTTCTGGGTCTTCGGCTAGTACTGGCTCGCGGTACTGGCTTCGGGACCTGCCGGGTCTCGGCCTCCGGGGGGAGGGCGCCCGGGCCGCCCGGACCATCCGGGCCTGTGCCCGGACCATTGGGAAAGAAGGATTTGAATCTTGTCTGAGAGCAACCTGTACAACGGGGACTCGGCGGGGGAGCCCGACGACTTCGGTGACGACGCCGAAGCCGCAGACAGCGCTGGCTTCGAAGCCGATGCCGTGGCTGTCGACGCCATGGCCGTTGATGCCGTGGCTGTTGATGCCGTGCCCTCGGCCAACGGTGCCAATGGCGCGGGTGCCGAGGCTGACTCGGCGACCGAGGCCGGCGCTGACGCGGTGACCGAGGCTGACGCTGGTACCGAGGGCGCTCAGGACAATCCGATGGAGGAGTTCGAGCGCGAGCTGCGCATGCTCCCCGGCGACTGGTACGTCGTGCACTCCTACGCCGGTTATGAGAACCGGGTCAAGACCAACCTGGAGAGCCGGATCCAGTCCCTCAACATGGAGGACTACATCTACCAGATCGAGGTGCCCGTCCATCAGGTGACCGAGATCAAGGGCGGCAAGCGGCAGCAGGTCTCGGAGAAGGTCCTGCCCGGCTACATCCTGGTGCGGATGGACCTCACCGACGAGTCCTGGGCCGTGGTGCGGAACACCCCAGGTGTGACGGGGTTCGTGGGCTTGTCCAGCCGGCCTTCGCCGCTCCAGCTCGGCGAGGTCGCCTCGCTGCTGGCGCCCGAACCCGAGCCCGGCACCGTCCCGGCTACCGGGACCACGGCGGCACGGCCCGCCGCGTCGCCGGAGTTCGAGGTCGGCGAGTCCGTCACCGTCATGGACGGGCCGTTCGCCACCCTGCCGGCCACGGTCAACGAGATCAACGGAGAAGCGCAGAAGCTCAAGGTGCTGGTGTCGATCTTCGGCCGGGAAACTCCGGTGGAGCTGTCCTTCGACCAGGTCGCGAAGATCTGAGGCGCCGCTGCGGCGGCTGCCGCTGCCGCGACGGCGGCCGCGGGCCATCGCAGCCAGCCAGCCAGCTAGCTAGCCAGCCGACCATATCCCGATTTAACTGGACAAACTGTAATAAGTAAGAAGGGGCAGCAAAATGCCGCCAAGAAGGAAAAAGCTCTCCGCGGTCGTCAAGGTGCAGCTGCCCGCGGGGCAGGCCACGCCGGCGCCTCCCGTCGGTACCGCGCTCGGTCCGCACGGCGTGAACATCATGGACTTCGTCAAGCAGTACAATGCCGCCACCGAAGGCCAGCGCGGGAACATCATCCCGGTCGAGATCTCGATCTACGAAGACCGGACGTTCAGCTTCGTCACCAAGACGCCCCCCGCTCCCGAGCTGATCAAGAAGGCCGCGGGTGTGGACAAGGGTTCCGCGGAACCCCACAAGACCAAGGTCGGCACGGTGACCGCGGCGCAGGTCCGCGAGATCGCGCAGACCAAGATGCCGGACCTGAACGCCACCACGATCGAGGCCGCCGAGAAGATCATCGCCGGCACCGCCCGGTCCATGGGCATAAAGGTCGAAGGCTAATCGTTCGTATAGCTCCGTACCGTAGGGGTACGTTGCGCCAACCATCCCCACCCGAGGGGTACGTTGCGCCAGCCATCCCCTTCGAACCCCCGTGGCAAGGCCCTCGTGCGCGGGCCTGGTACTGACCACGACCTTCCGAACTCTCTGGGAGATGAGTTAGATGAAGCGCAGCAAGTCCTACCGTCAGGCGGCCGACGCCATCGACCGCGAGAAGCTGTACAGCCCGGCTGAGGCGGTCACGATCGCCCAGGCCAACCAGGTGTCCAAGTTCGACCCGACCGTAGAGGTTGCCATCCGCCTCGGCGTCGACCCGCGCAAGCAGGACCAGATGGTGCGCGGCACCGTCAACCTGCCGAACGGCACGGGCAAGACCGCCCGGGTGGCCGTGTTCGCCGCCGGCGACCGGGCCGAGGAAGCCCGCGCGGCCGGTGCCGACATCGTCGGGTCCGACGACCTGCTCGAGCGCATCCAGGGCGGTTTCCTCGACTTCGACGCCGTGGTGGCGACCCCCGACCTGATGGGGAAGGTCGGCCGGCTGGGCCGGATTCTCGGCCCGCGCGGCTTGATGCCCAACCCGAAGACCGGCACGGTCACCAACGACGTCGGCAAGGCCGTCACCGACATCAAGGGCGGCAAGATCGAGTTCCGCGTCGACCGGCACGGCAACCTCCACTTCATCATCGGCAAGGCGTCGTTCCAGCCGCAGGCGCTGCTGGAGAACTACGGGGCCGCGCTGGACGAAGTCATCCGGCTCAAGCCGGCCGCCGCCAAGGGCCGCTACCTGAGGAAGGTCACGTTCACCACCACCATGGGCCCCGGCATCCCGGTGGATCCGAACAAGACCCGCGGCTTCGCCGACGAACTGGCCGAAGCCACCGCCTGACCAGCTGTCCCCCGCCCCGCCCGGCTGCCGTGCCCCGGCCCCGGCCGGCTGCCGTGTCGGCCCGGGGTACCCGGCCAATATCCGGACATATCACCATTTGTCCAGACGTACCGCCCGTCGCAGCGTGGAAGTTTAGAGCCTCGCGGAGCAAAGGGCGCCGCTTTCCGGCGCCCAAGTTTCCGCGAGGCTCTTTCCTTCCGCGGCGAGCGTCCGCAAAAAACTTGGAACCCCCCTTACCGCGAACGGCTGTGGTCTCACCCCCACGACCCTTCCCCGCCAGCGGGCCGGACGAAGCCGATTTGGCTGGGCCCGCCGCCGGACCGTAGACTTACGGTCGCCGAAGACCGCTGGATGCCGACGCACCATCAGGTGCACCGGCCGAAGGCTCCGGCCGGGTCCGCTTGACGGCCCCGGCATCGGACATCCCGCGCAGGTGAACGAGCCGAACCGGCTTGAGCCCAGTCCCTGGGGTCGAGTCGTGCCGCCCCGTGCGCCTCGCGCCGGGGCTTTTGTCTTTGGCGCGACTGTTTTGGCGCGACCCCGTCGTCGTCTGTGACGACGACCTGGCAGGGAGAGGAGGCACATGGCCAACGCCGAAAAGGTGGCCGTGGTCGCCGAACTCACCGAGCGGTTCAAGGACTCGAGCGGCGCCGTGCTGACCGAGTACCGGGGACTCACCGTGGCCCAGCTCGCCGAGCTGCGCGCTTCGCTCGGGAGCAACGCCACGTTCTCCGTGGTGAAGAACACACTGACCAAGATCGCGGTAACCGAGGCCGGGCTCGACCAGGAGCTTGCCCCGCTGCTTACCGGCCCGTCCGCCGTGGCGTTCGTCGACGGTGACGTGGTGGAGGCGGCCAAGGGCCTTCGCGACTTCGCCCGGGCGAACCCGCTCCTGGTGATCAAGGGCGGCGTGCTCGACGGCAAGGCGATCAACGCCAACGAGATCATCAAGCTGGCTGACCTGGAGCCACGCGAGGTCCTGCTGGCCAAGCTGGCGGGCGCCATGAAGGCTTCGCTGGCTGGCGCCGCGGCGACATTCAATGCGCTGCCGGTGCAGATGGCCCAGCTCGCCGAAGCACTGCGGGCCAAGCGCGAGGCCGGCGGCGAGGCCGCACCCGCCACCGAAGCAGCGGACGCGGATGACACAGCGCCCGCCCACGACACAGCGCCCGAGGCGCCCGCCCCGGCGCAGACCGCGTAGGCCCCCGCGGCGAGCGAAGCGAGCTTCGCGGATCGCCTGGCCGCGAAGGCCCGCGGGGCCTTCCGACCAGGTGATACTGCGGCGGGACGCGTCGCGGCCGGGGGTCTGGGGGGTTGGTTTATACCCCCCAGAATAAACAGAGAGGAAACACCACCATGGCGAAGCTCAGCAGCGACGACCTGCTCGAGGCGTTCAAGGAGATGACGCTTCTTGAGCTGTCCAACTTCGTGAAGCAGTTCGAGGAGACCTTCGACGTCAAGGCCGCGGCTCCGGTCGCGGTCGCCGCGCCCGCGGCCGGATCCGCTGGCGGCGCTGGCGAGGCCGAGGCGGCCGAGGAGCAGGACGAGTTCGACGTCATCCTCGAGGCGGCTGGCGACAAGAAGATCCAGGTCATCAAGGAGGTGCGCAGCCTGACCAGCCTGGGCCTGAAGGAGGCCAAGGACCTGGTCGACGGCGCGCCGAAGACCGTCCTGGAGAAGGTCAACAAGGAGGCCGCCGACAAGGCCAAGGCCGCCCTCGAAGGCGCCGGCGCCACCGTCACGGTCAAGTAACAGACACACCTCGCGAGCCCGGGTTCCGTCCACGCGGAGCCCGGGCTTCGTCACGTTCAGGGAAACCATCCCCCGCTCTGCGAAGATCCAACCCCGTGGATGTCACAACCACGGGGTCAGGTGCCCATGAATGTGACATGGGTGTGGCTCCCTTAAAGTGACAGCCAGCCAGGTGCTGCTCCCTGGCCAGCGGCACCGATGGCACCATCGGGCACGCTCTAATAGCGCTACTGATCGGTTTGAGCGACACCGATGGCACCACCGGCATGCTGCTCACTCTGGAGGAGCCGCACCCATGTGACATTCAAGGCGTTGGCCGCCGGGCGCCGAGCTGGGCCCGGCTCGATGAACCGCGGCTCGATGAACCGCGGAAAACACAACCCCCGGAAAGACACAGCGTTCATCTGCTTCCAGCCGCCAGGCGAGCATCGCGGCCCGCCCAGCTCCCCGGGAAAACAGGGCAGGAATAAAGTCATACCCTGGCCGGTTGCACTGTACACATCACACCGCATGTGGCATCTGTCACCCGAGCAATCTGCCCCGAGTGTCCGGTTTGGACTTGACGTTTCGTCGAAGAAGAGCGAAGCTTCGGAGCAACCGTGAACATCATAGTGGCGTACAGTTGACTAGCGGTGTGGCCCTCGGCTACACTGCCAGTTTGCGCTGCACTCTGACGTCCTCGGTCTCCACCTCGCGCCTACGGGGTCTCGCCGCGGGGCGTTTGGCGTGCGTGCGGTGATATTTCCGCGACGAAGTTCGGAAGGACCCCTGTTGGCAGCATCGCGCAGCGCCTCCGTACCGACTACCTCCGCATCGAATTCTGGATCCCGCCGTGTGACCTTCGCGCGCATCCAGGAGCCGCTAAAGGTACCCGACCTCCTCGCCCTGCAGACCGAGTCGTTCGACTGGCTGCTAGGTAACGAGAGGTGGCAGGCCCGTATTAAGGACGCCAAGGACGCCGGCCGTAAGGACGTGCCCGAGCAGTCCGGCCTTGAGGAGATCTTCGAAGAGATCAGCCCGATCGAGGACTTCTCAGGCACCATGTCGCTCTCGTTCCGTGATCACCGGTTCGAGCCGCCCAAGTACTCCGCTGAGGAGTGCAAGGACAAGGACATGACGTTTTCCGCCCCCATGTTCGTGACGGCGGAGTTCATAAACAACACCACTGGTGAGATCAAGAGCCAGACGGTGTTCATGGGCGACTTCCCGCTCATGTCGGCCAAGGGCACCTTCATCATCAACGGCACCGAGCGGGTGGTCGTATCTCAGCTTGTCCGTTCGCCTGGCGTGTACTTCGATCGCCAGGTCGACAAGACCAGCGACAAGGACATTTACTCCTGCAAGGTCATCCCGAGCCGGGGTGCCTGGCTGGAGTTCGAGATCGACAAGCGGGACAGCGTCGGCGTCCGCATCGACCGCAAGCGCAAGCAGTCCGTCACCGTCCTGCTCAAGGCACTGGGCTGGGACGACGCCAAGATCCTGGACAGGTTCGGCGACTTCGAGTCGATGCGCGCCACCCTGGAGAAGGACCACACGGCCGGCCAGGACGAGGCACTGCTCGACATCTACCGCAAGCTGCGCCCCGGCGAGCCGCCGACCAGGGAGTCCGCGCAGGCGCTGCTCGAGAACCTGTACTTCAACCCGAAGCGGTATGACCTGGCCAAGGTCGGCCGGTACAAGGTGAACCGGAAGCTGGGTCTCGACCTGCCGATCCGGCAGGGCACGCTCAGCGAAGCCGACATCGTCGGGACGATCGAGTACCTGGTTCGGCTGCACGCCGGCGAGGAGGAGCAGACCCTCAGCAGCGGCACGACGATTCCGCTGGAGACCGACGACATCGACCACTTCGGCAACCGGCGGCTGCGTACCGTCGGCGAGCTGATCCAAAACCAGGTCCGGCTCGGCCTGGCCCGGATGGAGCGTGTGGTCCGCGAGCGGATGACGACCCAGGACGTCGAGGCGATCACGCCGCAGACCCTGATCAACATCCGGCCGGTCGTCGCCTCCATCAAGG
>JAFARZ010000191.1 GCA_019245115.1 Streptosporangiaceae bacterium
GGTGTTGATCATGCGGGCGACGATTTCGTGGGGCAAAGACGCCAGCTATTACTTCGAGAACATGGCCACGACCGATGAGTCGGGCCGCACCCGGGGCGGTAGTGAGTACTACCTGTCCAGTGTTGATGCAGGGGATCCGCCGGGGACGTGGTGGGGGCCGGGGGCGGCGATGTTCGGTCTGACCGGTGAGGTCAGCCGCGAGGCCATGGAGAACTTGTTCACCAAGCGGCAGGATCCGCGGAATCCCGGTCAGCTGGTGGGGCACACGCCGCGGAAGTACCGGACGGTGCAGCAGCACTATGACGCGGCGGTGGCCGCCGAGCCGTGGGCGACCCCAGAGCGCCAGGCCGAACTGTGGGCTGAGGCGGTGGAGAGGGCCCGCAGCGCCCGGGCCACCGTGGATGTCACCTTTAACGTGCCGAAGTCGGTGAGCGTGGCACGGGCATCGTCTGTGCGGAACGCTCAGCTCGCCGCCGGTCGGGGTGATCACGCGGCGGCGGGCGAGTACCGGCGTCAGGTTGCGGTGATCGATCGGTTAATCAAGGACAGTGCCGAGGCGGGATTGGAGTATCTGCGCCACCACGCCGCGTGGGGTCGGGTGGGGCATCACGGCGGACGGGATAAGGACTCGGGTCGCTGGATCCCGGCTGGTCAGTGGGTGGGTACATCGTTTTTGCAGCACACCAACCGTGAGGGTGACCCGCACTCTCACGTGCACGGGGTGTTGTGGAATGACCAGCTGCGCGCCGACGGCAAGTGGGGGGCCCTCGACGGGGCGGCGTTGGCGAACTTTCTGGCCGGTGCGGAAGCGGTTGCGGCGCGTCGTTTGATCACCGGGAGCCGCGCGGAGCTGGGCTGGTCGTGGCGCCGGCATGACAACGGCTACGACTTCGAGGTGGCGGGCGTCAATCAAGACACCATCGGCGTGTTCAGCGCCCGGACCCGCGCTTTGGTGGCCGAGGCGCAGCGGCAGCTGGCGGCCTACGAGGCCGAGCGCGGTGCGCCCGCATCGAATACCACCCGCTATGCGATCGCGCACAATGCGGCCAAGGCCACGCGGGCGGCGAAAACGAAGGTCGGGCCCTGCGAGCGGGAACAAACCGATCGCTGGGACGCCAAGCTGCTCACCGACCGACTGGAGCAGGTCGCTACCGATGTTGCTGCTGCCGGGGCGCAGCCGCAGACCCCGCAGTTTTGGTCCGAGCGGGAGGTGGTGGAGCGGGCAGTGGCGCGGCTGGCCACGTTCAAGGGCGGCTCGTGGCGGGCGGCTGATGCGGTGCAGGCGGTCAATATTGAGCTGCCCCTGGATCTGGACATTCCCGCTGACCAGGTAGAGGAGTTGTTGGCCCGGTTGGGTGGGCTGGTGTGGGCGGCCTCGGCCCGGATGCACCCCGATGACGAGGGATTCAGCAACGAGAACGTGTTGCGCCGCCAGCCCGGGGCCGAGCGGCGCACCTCACAAACGATCCTGGATCAGCAGCGGCAACTGCGCGCGGCGGCGGTGCTGTACGGCGCCCAAGCGGTCACCGCCGTGCAGGCCGAGGCGCTGCTCGCGCAGTTGGAGGGGCGCACGCTGTCCGCTGAGCAAGCCGCCGTCGTCACCGGCATCCTCACCTCTGGGGCGCAGATGGAGGTACTCCGGGCCGCGGCTGGCACCGGGAAGTCGTACGTGCTGGGGTCGCTGAAGGAAGCATGGACCGCATCCGGTGGGCGGGTGTTCGGCACCGCCCCGTCCGAGGCTGCGACCGTGTTGCTGCGCCGGGACGGCATCCTCGCGCAGAACACCGACAATTTCCTTGCCCGAGGACCGGTGTTGCGGCCCGGTGACCTGGTGATGCTCGACGAGGCCGGGATGGCCAGCGCCGAGCACATCGCGGAAATCCAGCGCCGCTGCGAGGCCGCCGGGGCGAAGCTGCTGTTGGCGGGGGATGATCGGCAGCTGCGCCCAGTCAAGGGCGCCTCGGTGCTGGGGGACCTGGCCGATCGGGCCCGGACCAGTGATCTGCGCGAGGTGCGCCGGTTTGCCGCCCAGTGGGAGAAAGAGGCTTCGTTGCGGTTGCGGGAGGGCGACACCTCGGTGATCGCCCGCTACGCCGCGCACGGCCGGCTGGTGGATGGGGGCACAAGGGAGCAGACCGAGGCCGGTGCGGTGCGCGCCTATGTCGCGGATGTGCTGGCGGGACGGGACCCGGTGCTGGTCGCGCAATCCAACGAGACCGCGGCGCGGTTGTCGTCGGCGGTGCGGGCCCACCTGGTTGGCCTAGGCCGGGTCGGTCAATACGGGGTGCCGGTGACCTACGACAACTTCGCGAGTCTGGGTGACCTGGTGGAGATGCGCATGAACGCGCCCCAGCTCAAGGGCTATTTGGGTAACGAGGCGCACCCGATCAACCGGCACAATCACCAGGTCATCGGGGTCCGGGACGACGGTGGGTTGATCACACGTCACCTGGATACCGGGGTGGAGCTGACCCTGCCGGCCGATTATGTGCGTGAGCATGTGGCGCTGGCCTACGGACGCACCGCGCACTCGGTGCAGGGCGGCACCTTCGGGGTATCGCATCTGGTGGGTGACGCCCACACATCGCTGGTCAGCGCGTATGTGGGGTTGAGCCGGGGTACCCGCGACAACGTCGCGCACCTGGTCACCCAGGACACGGGACATGTCGAGGCGGAAACCGGGGAGACGCACGCGGCGGAGCGGCTGGATCCGCGGGCGGTCATGGCGCAGATCCTGCGCAACGACGACGACCCGATCGGCGCGATGTCCGAGCTGGGATATGTGGAGTATCAGCATGAGCTGGCCCGGTCGTTGCAGCACCAGCTGGATCTGCTCGACGACCTGGTGGGCGAGCACGCCGAGGCGCGCACCGGCCGGGTGCTTGACCAGCTCGCCACCGATGGGGCGTTGAGCGCGGCGCAGCGCGCGGCGCTGGGTTCTAATCCGCAGCGGATGGTGGACCTGACCCGGTTGCTGCGTGACGCTGAGGTCGCCGGGCATGATCCCAACCAGGTGTTGGCCACCGCGGTGACGCAGCGGGATTTCGCGGGGGTCGCCGACCTCGGTTTGATCATTCAGGGTCGGATTCGTGCCAACTTGCATGGTCAACTTGCGCCGCAGCTGCATAGCACGGTCGATTTGGTGCCTCGGGAGATGCGGGGCGACCCGCGAATCACCAGGCTGGTGGAGACCGCGGATGCGCGGCGGGCGGAGTTGGCTGCCCGGGTCGCGGAGACACAACCCGAGTGGGCGATCCAGCACGTGGGTCCGGTGCCCGATGACCCCTTCGAGCGGGCCCGTTGGGACGAGCGGGTCGGGTGGGTGGCCGGGTGGCGGGAGTTGGTTGACCACGACGACCCGGTGGTGCCGCTGGGTGCACCCCCGCGGTATGACAACCACACCCACACCACCGTGTGGCGGGTCGCGCACGAAGCTCTCGACCCGGGCTCGGGCACGGTTGAGGCCGAGTTGTCGGTTGAGGAGCTTCAGCATCGGGCGCACGAGTGGGCCCGCGCCCAGCACGACGCGCCCCGGTACGTGGACGACGAGCTGGCCGAGGCGTATCACCAGGTGCGAGACGCCCGGGAGCGGGAGGCGTTTGCCACTACCCGGGCCGCGCTAGCTGATGAGCGCACCGCCCGGTTGTGGTTGGAAGCTGAGGCCCGCCACGCCTGGGACGCTGCCCAAGTCACGCAGATCCGGATCGGTGAGCTGGAGCAGCAGTCCCAGGTGCGGGGGGCGTGGTTGTTGGATCACGCCGAGCAGCAGGCGCAAGCGCAGATGGCCTACCAGGAGGCTGCTCGCCGCGGGCTGGAGTTGATGGCGGAACCAGCCGACGTGGGCAGCCCGGCCGCGGCGGAGGACGTAGCGGTGCCGGATCAGCGGGTCACCGAGCTTGCTCAGTGGGATGTTGACGAGCAGCAGCAACAGCGCACCGCCACCCAGAACCGCGGCCGGGATGACACCGACGAGCTCGTGATGGCTTAGATATCCGTAAAGGCAGCGCACAAACCCAGACGACGCAAGTGGCCGATGATGCGGGTGAACGCTGATGTGTTCAGTTAAGTGACGGGCAGGCGCAGCAGGCGGGACGACTCGTCATCATCTCCCTCTAAGCCTGCGTTCATCGCGGCGTACACTACGGGCAGAGCCGAGCCGGTTGCCGCGGCGATCACGGACGCGAGCCCGGCGGAGGTCCGGATGACCGGGAATCGCGGTGGGGTGACCCAGATATCCGGTCCATCGTCGTCGGAGCTGGTGTTACGGGTGAGCTGGGCGTAAAGGCTGCCCTGGGTGTCGTCGTAGCCCCAGGTGCTCAGATCCTCCCAGCCAGCCAGGCGAAGACCATAGATAGACATTGGTGGACTCCTTTTCCCCTCGCCACCGGCAGAATCCCACGCTTGACCGACTGTTCCGTGACGACACAGCGCCATCGTCGCCCGTGTGGGTGGTTGGGTTCCGGCTCAAGGCCGCCGGACGGCCAAGAACTTATGTGGAGGCGCCTACGGCGCGCGCCCCTGCTGGCCCCGAGCTTGAACCGGCCGCTCTCAGCGTCAAGGGCACGCAAAACATCACGCCGCCCCGATGGGGCCGCTGCGCTCGTCGTGATCTTTTGCTCTTCGGCCCTTGACCCTGAGCCTCGGCGGCCGGTCACGGCGCTCGTTGCGGCGACGGGGGAGCCCGTCGCCCGCCCTTCGGGGCCAGCAACCACCACGACCCGCCGAGGAACCCACGATGAGCACCCCCGTCACCACCACCCACACCGACCCCTGCCCCGGCTGCGACCAGGCCGAGGGCGCCTACTGGGTGACCAGCACCCCGGACACCGATACGTGGGCGTGCCGACCATGCGGCCTCGAGTGGACCATCACCGTCCACATTCCCGGGCAGTAGCCATGACCGAGCACCGAGTGCTGGTAACAGGGTCCCGGGAGTGGCGCGACCGAGATCGGATCGAGGCCAGCCTGCGGGCGGTGCTCGACCGGTGGGGCCGCCCGGCAGGCGCCATGGTGGTGGTGCACGGGGCGGCACGAGGTGCGGACCGGTTGTCCGATGAGATCGCGCGGACACTGGGATGCCAGGTGGAGCCGTATCCGGTGCCGTCGTGGGCGTGGCGTCGGGAGTACGCGGGCAACGGAGCGGGGCACGCGCGGAATGCGCTGATGGTCCGGCTGGGCGCGGCAGGGTGTGTCGCGTTCCCCGTCGGCCTTTCGGCAGGCACTCGGGGTTGCATGGTACTCGCCGAGGACGCCGGTATCCGGGTGTGGAACCGCGGCGAGCCCCCACTGTCTGACGGTCTGTACCGGGTGACCCGAGACGGGCTGTGCGCCGGGTTCGAGGTCCGCCGCGGTGTAGTGGTGGCCTGCGCCCCGATCCTGCGGCGGCAGCTAGCGCGCTGGTGGGACCTGGCAGCGGCCGGTGACTCCGCCGTACAGGCGGTGGCGGCATGAGCACCGCGCACCCGGCGTTGTTCGACGACCAACCGTTGACGCCCTACCGGTACACCCTGTGCCGCGAGTGGGGGCTAGGCCCGTCGTGCTGTTGGATCATGCTCAGCCCGAGTACCGCCACCGACGCGACCGACGACCCCACCATCCGGCGCTGCATCCGGTTCTGCGCCGGCTGGGGGTACGGGCGCCTGGTCGTGGTGAACCTGTTCGCGCTGCGCTCGACCAACCCGGCCGAACTGGCTCAACACGCCGATCCAGTAGGCGCCGACAACGACCAAGCCATCGTCACGGCAGCCCGACAGGCTGGTGCAGTGGTGTGCGCGTGGGGTGCGCATTCGTCTGCAGTGTCGCGGGCCCGCACCGTTGTGGCGCTGCTGCACGGCATGGATCTGCGCTGCCTGGGGACCACCAAGCACGGGCAGCCGCGCCACCCGTTGTACGTCAAGGGCAGTACCACACTGGTCTCGTTTCGGGAGCTGGAGACAGTTCGATGAGCACTGATGTGGGCCTGTTCCACGTTGACGACGTGCCGAGCACCGGTCGGAGCAGGGCGCACCGGATCCTGGCCGCGATCGAGCCGGTCATCGAGCTGCCTGCCTTGGTCCGTCGCGGCGCCCAACCGCAACCGATCAGCCTGGACCGCGCAGCTAAGGGGCTCCGAGGCCTGATCAAGCGGTGCGGTGCGCTAACCGTGGACGTGGAGACCAGTGGCTACCCGGTGGGGCACCGCCACTACCAGCTGCGCACCATCCAGCTGGGCGGCGAGGCTGCGGCGGTGGTGTTCGACGCCACCAACCCCGATCACACTGCCGTGGTGGCCGAGCTGCTGGTCGCGGCGCCGCGGTTGCACGCGCATTCCGCCACCGCTGACCTGGCGCCGATGGCCCACGCTGGGCTGGTGGATTACGAGCAGGCCTGGGCGCGGATGCACGACACCGTGATCCCCGCGAAGCTCGCCGACCCGGCCAGCACCGGCAGCGACCCCGGACTCAAACGGCTGGCGGGCGCGGTGCTCAAGGACCAGGCGACCGCACCTGCGGCCGAGGAAGCCCGAGCCCGGCTCTTCAAGCTCGGCCGTTGGCTTACCGACACCGAAGCCACCACCCCGCTGGCCAGATCCGGGTGGGCGCAGGTCGACTCCCGCTGGTCCACCATGGTCACCTACGCCGCAGCTGACGTGTTGGATACCGCCGCACTCGCCTGCCGTTTGCCCGCTGTCCCGCCGGCACTACTCGACCGTGAGCGCACCGTGCAGGCCATGACCGCCCGGGTGGCGTTCACCGGGCTACCGCTCGACCACCAGCAGGTCACTGGGCTGCTCGGAAAACACCACCAGGCCCGGACCGAGGCCGGGCGGCGGGTACGGGCGTTCGGGGTTGCTAATCCGGGCAGTGATCCGCAGGTCGCCGAGGCGCTACGCAGGGCCGGTGCCCAACTGCCGCTGACCGACGCCGGTAACCCCTCGGTGGCCGCTGAGGTGCTTGCACCGCTGCGCAGCGCGCCTGGCACGGTCGGGAAGCTGGTCGCCGCGGTGTTGGACTACCGGGAGCATGAGACGTTGCTGTCGACGTTCCTGGAGCCCTACGACCAGCTGGTGCGCTACGGCGACGGCCGGGTCCGCCCCACCGTCTACACCCTGGGAGCCCGCACCGGACGCATGAGCTGCGTCCGCCCGAACTGCCAGAACGTGCCACGCACCGGAGGGATCCGGGGCTGCATCACCGCCGACCCCGGCCACATCCTCATCAGCGCGGACCTCGCGGGCATTGAGCTGCGCGTCGCCGCCGCACTATCCGGGGACACCAACCTGCGCCGCATGATCGTCGACGATGTGGATATCCACTGGCTCATCGC
>JAFARZ010000193.1 GCA_019245115.1 Streptosporangiaceae bacterium
TGAGCATGTCTTCGAAGGATGGCTCGTTCTTGGTGGTGTACCAGGGCTGGGCGGTGCGGCGGGCGGTGATGTCGGCGGGGTCGTGGCCGTGGCGGGTGTACCAGATGACGATCAGGGTGTGGATGAGCATGGTGAACGGGACGGTCCGCTCGACCGCGGCGCGGGCCCGGTTGCGGGCTTCGCCGCCGCCCAGGACGTGGCGGATGTCATGGAAGGCCTGCTCGATGCTCCACCGGCCGGCGTACCGCTCGATCAGCCTGGGGGCGGGGGTGGCCAGGTCGGTGGTGATCAGGGTCAGGCCGCCGCGGTGGTCGCGGGAGATGATCAGGCGGACCGGGATGCGGTGCAGGGAGCCGTACCACAAGCAGGGGATATCGGTGTAGCGGATGTGCTCGTCGTGCCCGTAGATCCCTACGGTGGCCGGGGTCCAGTCCGCGGTGGCGGCCACCTGGGCGGGAGTGCCTAGTTCCGGGCCTTTCCACAGCGGGTGGCCGGGCTTGCCGGGGACCCGGGGCGGGGCGGGGGCGTACAGCACGGCGTTCTTGATCAGCCGGCAGGTCCAGGTCACCCGGCCGTCGAGGTCCTTGACCAGGTCCTTGACGGTGGGACCGTGGTAGTAGGCGTCGGCGATCACGTGGATCGCCCGGCCGGGGAACGCGGCTGCCAGCCTGGTGACCAGACTCGTGGCCTGGGCGACCTTGCTGCCCGGCTTGGCCGTGTTCTTACGGCGCGGCGCGCCCGGGACGGGGATGTTCAGCCGGGCCAGCACCGGCAGGCACACCCGCCGGGTACAAAACGGCAGCGTGACGACGATACCCGCGGTGACAAAGCAGTTCCCGAAGCTGAGCTTGTTCTTCGACGGGGACGACCCGTCATGCTGCCACGCCGCGCCGTGCACCCGCCGGCCGGTACGGCAGAACACCGAGTCATCCACCGCCACGATCAGCGGCGCGTCCTCGGCGACCAGCAGCGCCACGACCAGCCGGGCCACCGAAAGACCCAGCTCATCGATCTCCCACCGGGCCCGGGCGAAAAACCGGTGCGCCCGGTCATGCGGCCAGATCCCGCCCAGCCCCGCGCCCAGCAGCATGCCCGCCACCGTGCGGCGCCGCACCTGCCCGCACAGCCCGGCGGCCAGCCCGCAGAATGTTACGAACGACCGCCTGGTGAA
Source organism: Streptosporangiaceae bacterium (assembly GCA_019245115.1). Lineage (GTDB taxonomy): Bacteria > Actinomycetota > Actinomycetes > Streptosporangiales > Streptosporangiaceae > JAFARZ01. The sequence goes on from JAFARZ010000193.1 coordinate 1,172, forward strand.
ACACGGCCGCAACGCACCCAGCAGCACGGCCAGCGAAGCGGGTAGGGTCAGGTCCGGAAGCATCGGCGGATCTCCTCACCACGAGGCGGATATGGCACCGCCGATGCTTCTACGTCTCACTCAAGCCCGGATAGCCCCCACATCACGGCAGGGCTCCACCACACCCCGCCAGCCTCCACCACACCCACCCCAAAAGTGCGAAACACCAGCCTCCACGGGGCCCTTATCTTCCACGCCACCACCGGAAACCGGATCCCCAAACTTGGGCAAATGCCGAGATGTCGGGCACCCCACCCGCCGGGTGCGAGGCGGGGCCGGGTGCGAGGCGGGCCGGGTGCGAGGCGGGCCGGGGGGTCCGGGGGGTTTGGTGTGTACCCCCCGGAATAAACACGGCGAAACTACGCGCAATGCCTGAGGGACGAACTGGAACTTGACCGACTCGACCTCACCCAGATACTCCCCGTCAACGTGGAAGGCAGTGGGGCGACTGCACCGGATGGTGAACGAATCGAGGCCCGTCGCCGCCAGGACATGGCGGCCGCGCGGCGGCCCGTTCCGGCTGGTCGTGCGCATCATCTGGAGGATCAAGCCCAGGATCGTCGGCATGTTCAGGCGACTCAACGCCAGCACGTCCAGGCCCGAGCTGAAATCGACGCCCGGCCGGGGCAGCAGCGGACGGCCACGGAAATACGTCCACGGCGCGGAGTTCGTCACGATGCCAAGGAACAGGCCGTTCACTGGTGGCTGCCCGTCGCGTTCGAGGGTCAGCGCCGGCCTGCGCCGGTCCGTGCCCGAGTAGTAGCGGCGCAGGATGGCCCGCACGAACAGCGCCTGGCTTTCCCGGTGTCCGCGAGCGCGCAGTCCTTCGACGTGGTGCACCACCTCGGCGTCCATGCCGAGGCCGGCGCTGAACGTGAAGTACCGCTCGCCGGCCAGAGCCAGCCCGATCGTCCGGTATTCGCCCGCCGCCAGCAGTTCGCGGATCTTCGCGCTCGCCTTGGCCGCGTCCGGCGGCAGGCCGAGCGCCCTGGTGAACACGTTGCCCCCGCCTCCGGGTATCGCGGCGAGCAGCGGAAGGGGTGCGCCGCCCGGGCCGGGCCGGTGCCGGTCTCGCAGGCCGTTGACCACCTCGTTGATCGCACCGTCGCCGCCGAGGACCACCACCAGGTCTTCGGCGGCAGACGCGGCCAGTTCGCGGGCGTGCCCTCGATAACGTGTATAGGCGACTCTCAGGTCGACCAGACCGTCGAGTGATCGGGCCACCAGGTCAGCGCCGTTCCCTCTGGTACTGGTCGCCTGCGGGTTGACGATCAGCAGGCCGCGCACCAGCCAAGGCTAACCGCCACCTAGGCTAGGTTGTGTCCGGCCCCGGGTGAATGGTGCGAAACCAATGCCAAAGGAACTCATGACATTGCGGGCGGCGGCCGCCATCCAGGCGACCGAAGCCGTCGGTATGTGCGTGGCGACCGCGTTCTCGGCCGCCGCGACGGCCGGAGGCAAGTCCTACCAGGATGCCAGCGGGATCGCGCTCACGCTGATCGCGTTCGGCACCGCCATCGGACTCGCCGCGGTCGCGCGCGGTCTCGCCAGGGCGAAGCTGTGGAGCCGCACCCCGGCCCTGCTGACCCAGCTGTTCGCCGCCGGAGCTGGCATTTATCTCCTGGACGGCCACCGGCTGGATTGGGGGATTCCCACGCTGATCCTCGCCGCGGCCGGGTTCATCGCACTCCTCAACCCGGCCAGCTTCAAGGCTCTCAACCGAGAGGCCGCAAACAAGCAGTAACGCCGTTCCCTTTGGCCGGAGGGATCCGTCCCCCGGACCCCCGCGGCTATTCGTCTGTTGTCAGCCCGTCGCGGAGCTGAGCCAGCGTACGCGCCAGCAGCCTGGACACATGCATCTGCGAGATGCCCAGTTCGGCGGCGATCTGAGACTGGGTCATGTTGCCGAAGAACCGGAGCAGCAGGATCTTCTTCTCCCGCGGCGGCAGTTGCTCGAGCAGCGGCTTGAGCGATTCCCGGTATTCCACGCCCTCCAGGGCGTCGTCGACTATGCCGAGCGAGTCGGCTACCGCCGGGGCGTCCTCGTCGCCCGAATCCGGCGCGTCAAGCGAGACCGTGGAGTAAGCGTTGGCCGACTCCAGTCCTTCCAGGACCTCTTCCTCCGACATGCTGAGATGCGAGGCCAGCTCGCTGACCGTGGGCGCGCGGCCTTCCCGCTGGGCCAGCTCGGAGATCGCCTTGGTCAGCGACAGCTTGAGTTCCTGAAGGCGGCGCGGCACGCGCACCGCCCACCCCTTGTCCCGGAAGTGCCGTTTGATCTCGCCCACGATGGTGGGCGTCGCGTAGGTGGAGAACTCCACGCCCCGGTCCAGGTCGAACCGGTCGATGGACTTGATCAAACCGATGGTCGCGACCTGGGTGAGGTCGTCCAGCCACTCGCCGCGGTTACGGAACCGGCGCGCGAGGTATTCCACCAGGGGCAGGTGCAGCTCTACCAGGTAACCGCGGATCCGCGCTCGCTCCGGGTCGTCGGGCGGAAGCGTCGCGAGCAGCTCGAACAGCTCGCGCGCCCGGGTCCGGTCCGGGCCCCCGGCCTCGGTCCGTATCGTCGAGAGGCCCTCGACCTCGGCCAGCGGAGCTCCGGCATCCCCGGGAAGCAGAGTCTCCTCGGTCACCTGGACCTCGAACTCGCTGCTCACCCGGACCTCTGGGCTTGCCGCCGCTTGCGCAGCACGATGGAAACCTGATCGTCCGGGCCCAGCCGCGAGTCGACGGTACCGGCCAGCGCGGACAGCACCGTCCAGGCGAAGGTGTCCCGCGCGGGCGTCCGCGGCTGCGTGGTGACCACCGATACCGTGATAGCCATCTCGTCGGCGTCCAGATCGAAGGCGCACTCGAGATTGGTGCCGGGAATGGCCTGGGCCAGCAGCATCGCGCACGCCTCGTCCACGGCGATGCGCAGGTCTTCGATCTCGTCCAGGGTGAAATCGAGGCGCGCCGCCAGGCCGGCCGTCGCTGTCCGCAGCACGGAAAGGTACGCGCCCTCCGCGGGCAGCGTCACCTTCACCTGGTCGCCTGTCGCCTCACGTTCCGCGGTGCCGCCAAGGTGGCCAGCAGCGGGCGGGGCCCCGGCCGTTTTGGGCGCCGGATCGCGCGGGCCTGGCACCTCGGTGGTCGCGGCGGTGTCTTCGGTCACGTCACTCCTCCGGGCAGGATTCGGTCACCTGCCACTGGAAGCAACCTACCGCCCATCGCGGGTTGAGTTAACGCGGCGCGCGGGGCAGCTAAGTTACGAACTGTTAAGCCGTGAGTGAAAGCCCAGCTTAGGGGCTACGACGGGGCCGTCCCGGATCGAAACGGCCCCGTGATCTTGCTTCTCAGCCCTGCTTGGTCTCCCAGAAGATCTTGTCGATCTCGGCGATCTTGGCCAGCAGTTCGTCGGCCTTGGCCGGGTCGGTGCTGCCCTTGGTGCCGGACGCGCCGGCCAGCTTGGTGGCCTCGTTGAACAGCTGGTGCAGCTGCGGGTACTTCTCGAAGTGCGGCGGCTTGAAATAGTCGGTCCACAGCACCCACAGGTGGTGCTTGACCAGGTCGGACCGCTGCTCCTTGATAAGGAGCGCACGGGAGCGGAACTCCGGATCGGTGTTCTGCTGGTACTTCTCCGCGATGGCCTTGACGGATTCCGCCTCGATGCGGGCCTGCGCCGGGTCATAGATTCCGCAGGGCAGATCGCAGTGCGCGTGTGCCACGGCCTTCGGCTCAAGCAGGCGGGTGAGCAGCCTCATCGATTCTCTTTCTCCTACTCAGCTAGGGTTCAACAATCGACCCTACCCCTGGTGCTGGAGGTATGCGTGCGCTGGCCCCTGCTTCGGGTCGCGGTCGCCGAGCGGTCCATGGAACCGGCGCTGCGCCCCGGCGACTGGCTGCTGGTCCTGCGTACCCGCCGCGCCCGGCCGGGCAGCATCGTGCTGGCCCGCCACCCGCGGCGCCCCGGCATGCTCCTGGTCAAGCGGGCCGCTCGCCGCGAATCCGACGGCGGCTGGTGGCTGGAATCGGACAACCCCGCCGCGGGGGCGGTGGACAGCCGTCAGTTCGGGCCGGTGTCCGCGATAGAGGGCAGGGTTCTCTTCCGCTATAGGCGCCTTTTACAACGAACGTTCTGTGGTAACACGAACCGGCCCCGCCCCCGTTGCGGGGCGGGACCGGTCCGTGTGTTGTGCTTGGGATTCAGTCAGGCTCAGGCGGCCGGCTCCGTGCCCAGAACCTGCCGTACCTCCTGGAGCGTGGCGGCCTGGGCCGCGATGTACTCGTCGGTCTTCTGCTTCGGCAGCGAGACGAGCTGCGCCCAGTAGTAGATGCCGAGGCTGAACGCCCCTATGACCAGGAAGTCCCAGCCGAAGGGCAGGTTGCCCCGGCCGCCGAGGTAGGTGCCCTGCCAGGCGAGGAGGCCCATCCCGATGAGGTAGACGGGAATCCACTGCGCGGCCCACCAGTCCAGCCTCGGCGCCCGCGGGTTGAGCTTGAGCAGGTAGTTGGCGCCGATGATCACGTATCCGACGACGATCGCGATGCCCAGCTTCCAGACGGTGGTCCAGCCGGAGAAGAAGATCAGGCAGTTCGCGATGAAGAACGCGATCGGCGAGACGATCGGTCCGCCGGGCATCCGGTAGGGCCGGGGGCGATCCGCGTGCTTGGACCGCATGACGCCGAACGCCAGCGGGGCGCCGGCGTACATGAGCACGGTGGCCGAGGTGATCAGGTTGATCTGGTCCTGCCAGGTGGGGGAGGGCAGGAAGAAGATGAGCGAGGCCACGAACGCCACGAACAGGCTCATCCACGGCACGCCGCGCTTGTCGACCTTCTCCAGCGAGGACGGCACGTACCCGTTCTTCGAGAGCCCGTAGGACATACGTGCCGTCGAACTGATGTAGATCAGGCCGGTGCCGCCGGGTGAGATCAGCGCGTCGATGTACAAGACGGTGGCCAGCCAGCCGATGCCGACCGCGGTCGCGAGTCCCGCCCAGGGTGCGAACGCGCCGTTCGCGAACGCTATGTTCGCCCAGCCGTGCTTCAGCGAAGACGCGGGCAGGGCGGCGATGAAGACGACCTCCAGCAGGATGTAGATGATCGCGCCGATGATCATCGAACCGATGACGGCCAGCGGCAGGTCGCGCTTCGGGTTGGCGCTCTCCCCGCCGAACTGGATCGCCTGCTCGAACCCGAGCAGCGCGAAGATGACGGCGCCGCTGGCGGTGGCGGCGAAGATGCCGTGCACGCCGAACGGCGCGAAGCCGCCGTGGCTGCCGAAGTTCGATCCGTTGAAGTGGGTGGCACCGATGACGATGATGGCCAGCACCGGGACGCCGAGCTTCCACCACGTGGCCGCGCTGTTGGTGTGGGCCAGCCAGCGGACGCCCAGGAAGTTGATCGCGACGAATATCGCCAGCAGCGCGGCGGCCAGCAGATAGCCCTGCGGAAATGTGGGCACGAAGTTGCCGCCGGGACTGGTCTTGGTCAGCCAGGACACGTGGACGGTGCCGTAGCCCAGCACAGCCAGGACTTCGACCGGGGCGACGGCCGCCGCCTGGAGCCACGCGAACCACCCGAACGACGCGCCCGCCACCGAGCCGAAGGCAAAGTGCGGATAGCGTCCCGTTCCGCCAGCCTGCGGGAACATGCCGCCAAGCTCGGCGTGCACGAAGGCCAGGATCATCAGTGCCACCGCGCCGATGATCCAGGACACGATCGCGGCGCTACCGGCGGCCTGGGCCGAGTGCAGTCCGCCGTACAGCCAGCCGGAACCGATGATCGACCCGGCTGACGCCCAGGCCAGGCCGATCAAGCCGACGTGTCGGCGCAGCCCGGTATCTATTGGCGAGGAGAGCTCTGCGGATGTTGTTGCCATGATCTCTCTTCCGATCGTTGCCCGTAGGCTGGTAAGTACCCGCTTAGTGATGGAGATACCCGTCCGGTTCGGGGCGAGTGTCCCGTATGCGTGGAGTGAGATCATCGTAGGGATGATCTCGATAACTGAGAAGCGTTAACCTGGATTCGGTTTGATAACGCAGGTCACAGCTTTGGTCTCGCCGTACGCAACGGATAAATGCATGTTCCGATGAACGTGCATGGAGCAGTAATGGCTGCGGCTAATTGCGAACCATTCGCAAGTTAACACATTTGCATTTAGGCGTTTACGAACGGTGGCGGTTTCCGTTCCGCGGCCGAATAAGTCCCATTATGTGGTTGCGTCAGAGGCGCACTTCTCCGAACAGTAGGCTCGCCCGCTATCGCCGTTGGCGTCGATGAACACCCCGCCGCATCCGGGGGCCTGGCAGATGCCGAACCGGTCGATGCCCAGGTCGGACAGAACGACCGCGAGACCCATGGTGGCGCCGGCCGAGTACTTGTCGGCCACCGAACCGCTCTCGGTGTAGTGCACATGCCACGCCTGGCCATCATGGCCGGATAGCTGAGGATGCACCGGATGCTGGATCAGCAGCGTGTTGAGCCGGGCCGCGGCGTCCTCGCCGTCGCCCTCGGAGCATGCGACGAAGAACGCGCGGAACTCCGTGCGCAGCGCACGGAGCGCCTCCAGATCATTCCGGGTGATGCCCTTGTTCAGGTGTTCCCGGTCGGCTACCAGATCGCGCAGCCCGTCCAGGCTGGCCAGCCGGTCGCCGTCTTCGCCACCGCCCCCGGCCGTGTTGACGAGCCGGACCGCGAGTTCAGCGTAAGAGTTGAGGTCCACTCGCGTTCCCTAGCCGCGGTGAGATTGATAGTCAGGCAACGAGTATTACACCGATGACCTGGTAGGCGCCAGACAGCACGCCGGCCTGCTATGGCACAATGTCGCATACGGGTAACCCCCGTACCGTGGGCACAGGGCTCAGATCCCTTGGCGGCTGACCCAATCGCCGCCTTGCCCGGCTGGGAAAGAAACGAGCTTGGGGGTTAACCGTCATGTCAGACGATCCCGTCTTCACCATGCACCGGGGCGGCAAGATCAGCGTCACGCCGTCTGTTGACGTTACCGACGCGGCAGGCCTGGCCATGGCCTACACGCCCGGCGTCGCCCGGGTCTGCTCCGCGATCGCCGAGGATCCCGGCCTCGCCGCCGACTACACCTGGGTGGCCAACACGGTGGCCGTGGTCACCGACGGCACCGCCGTGCTGGGCCTGGGCGACATCGGCCCGGCTGCCGCTATGCCCGTCATGGAGGGCAAGTCGCTGCTGTTCAAACGGTTCGCGGGCATCGACGCGGTGCCGATCTGCCTGAACACCACGGACACCGACCAGATCGTGGCCACCGTGGCCGCCCTGGCGCCCAGCTTCGGCGGCATCAACCTGGAGGACATCTCCGCGCCGCGGTGCTTCGAGATCGAGGACCGGCTTCGCGAACTGCTCGATATCCCGGTCTTCCACGACGACCAGCACGGCACCGCGATCGTGACGCTCGCCGCGTTGCGCAGCGCGGCCAAGGTGGCCGGCAAGCCGCTGGCCGGCCTGCGCGTCGTCGTGGCCGGGGCCGGCGCGTCGGGCGTCGCCGTGACCAGGATGCTGCTGGCCGCGGGCATCGGTGACGTCGCCGTTTCCGACAGCAAGGGCCTCATACACTCCGGCCGCGAGGGACTGAACCCGGTCAAGGCCGCGCTCGCCGCCCAGACCAACAAGGCGGGACTGGCCGGATCGACCGAATCCGCGCTGCGCGGCGCCGACGTCTTCATCGGCTTGTCCAGCAGCACGGTCGCCGAGGAAGCCATCGCGTCCATGGCCGATGGCGCGATCGTTTTCGCGTTGTCAAACCCCGACCCGGAGGTCCACCCGGACGTGGCGGGACGTCACGCCCTCGTCGTCGCCACCGGCCGCAGCGACTTCCCCAACCAGATCAATAACTCACTGGCCTTCCCCGGTATCTTCCGCGGCGCGCTCGACGCGCGGGCCAGGCGTATCACCGAGAGCATGAAGATGGCCGCCGCCGACGCCATCGCCGCCCTGGTCGGCGACGACGCCACCCCCCGGTACGTCATACCCAGCCAGTTCGACGACCGCGTGGCCCCCGCCGTCGCCGCGGCCGTAAGAGCTGTTTCTTCTGGGACCCTGGTGGCTTATTGAGGCCGTTAGGAATGGGCCGGGTTGGATGCTGAAGGGGATGGTTGGCGCAACGTACCCCTCCTGAGGGGATGGTTGGCGCAACGTACCCCTAATTCCAGGTGCCGATAGCCGGCGACCCCGGCCGTGGTGATGTGACATTTAAATGTCACGATGCTAGGTTTGGCTAATGCTGTACCGCACTACTGTCCGGATAGACGACGAGCTTCTCGCCGAGCTGAAGGCGCTGGCCGCCCGCCAGCACCGCACGCTGAACTCCGTCATGGAGGAGGCCTTCCGCAGGATGATCGCCGCGGCCAACGAGCAAGAGGAACGTCCCCGTGTCGAGCTGCCCACCTCGGGCAGGGCCGGCGACCCGCACCCAAGCTGGGAGGAAATCCAGGAAATCCTTGAGCAGGAGGACATCGAACGTTTCGGCGGGGGGCACGGTCGATGATGCTCGTGGACACCAACGTGATGATCTACGCCCACCGGCTTGATGCGAAGAATCATCGAGAGTACCGAGACTGGCTGGAGGCGATGATCAACGGTCCGGAGCCGTACACTGTGGCGGACTTCGCAGTGAACGGAATGGTGCGTGTGGTAACCGATCGCCGAATCTATCGCGAAAGGCCCGCCACCCTAGAGGAGGCGCTAGCGTTTGCTGACCGGATTCGGAACCAGCCGCACGCACATGTCATTAGCCCTGGCCCACGATTCTGGTCGATCTTCCATGACCTCTGCCAGAAGACTGGTGCGTCCGGCAAGCTCGTTCCCGACGCCTACCTCGCTGCTCTGGCCATCGAGCACGGTTGCGAGTTCATCACCACCGACGGAGATTTCGGGAAGTTCCCCGGGCTCCGCTGGCGTCATCCCTTGAACTAGGGTAAATCGCATGTTCGCCGTGACCGCCGCGCGTATCGACGCGGATGATCCGCTCGCCGGGCTTGAACCGGGGGACCGGCCCGAGCCCAAGGTTCCCGACGGGTGGGTGCTGGTGACGGTCAAGGCGGCGGCGCTGAACCACCATGACGTGTGGTCGCTGCGCGGTGTCGGACTGCCGGCCGACCGGCTGCCAATCGTGCTCGGCTGCGACGCGGCGGGCATAGACCCGGACGGCAACGAGGTCATCGTGCACGCGGTGATCGGCGACCCGGATGCGGGCGGCGGCGATGAGACCCTCGACCCGCGCCGGTCCTTGCTGTCCGAGCGGTTCGACGGCACGTTCGCCGAGCGCGTCGCGGTTCCGCGCCGCAACCTGGTACCCAAGCCGGCGGCTCTCTCGTTCGCCGAAGCAGCCTGCCTGCCAACGGCGTACCTGACCGCGTACCGGATGCTGTTCGAGAAGTCCGGCGTCCAGCCCGGCGCGACCGTGCTCGTCCAGGGGGCCAGCGGCGGAGTGGCCACGGCGCTGATCATTCTCGGTCGCGCGGCCGGTTACCGGATCTGGGTGACCAGCCGGACCGAGGCCAAGCGGGAGCGGGCTCGTGAACTTGGCGCCGACCAGGCGTTCGGCAACGGAGAGCGGCTACCGGAACGGGTGGACGTGGTGATGGAAACCGTCGGCCAGGCCACCTGGGCGCATTCCGTCCGCTCGCTGCGGCCGGGCGGCAGGATCGTCATCTGCGGCGCTACCAGCGGCGACGCATCGCCTGCCGAGCTGACCCGGGTGTTCTTCACCCAGCTCTCCGTCGTCGGCTCCACGATGGGGACGCGCGACCAGCTGGGTCGCCTGGCCCGCTTCCTGGAGCAGACCGGCCGCCGTCCGGAGATCGATCGTGTCCTGCCGCTGTCGGCAGCCCGCGACGGCTTCGCCGCCATGGTGGAAGGCGACCTTTACGGCAAGATCGTCTTCACTCCCTGACCGAAGCCCTGCCGCCAAACCCGATATTTCGTAATATGTCCCGAATCGTACCGGTTTACGACGGGTGGTTTGGGGGCTCGGGTGGGGTGCTGGGCGGCTCCGCGCTGGTGCTGGGCGGCTCAGGGGGGTCATCGGAGGACGGGGGAGCGGGTTCCTGGCGGCCGACGCCGAAGATCTCGGTCTTGATGCGCTCCAGTGCGTCCTCGAGGATAACGCGAAGGTCGCTTATCACGTTCTCGCCGGCGGAGGTGGACTGCATGGCCAGCCGGCGAAGGTCGGTGCTGAACTGGACGGCGAGCCGTTCCAGGTCCCGGAGCGTACCGAGGTCGGGCCCGCTCCAGCCGCCCCGGCTGCGCAGCCGGGTCCATTCCTCCCATCCGTGCCGCCCCGGCCAGCCGCCGGCCCAGCCAGACCAGCCCTGGTTCCAGTCATGGTCGTCGGTGAACCGGGCGCCCGCGTCGCCCACGCGTTCACGGGCGTCGTCGCGCGCCCGCTGCGCCTCCTCGCGGAGACGCTGCGCGTGCTCGTGGACGCGACGGGCGGCGTCGCTCCCCAGGAATTCGTCGCGGGCCCGCCTGGCCTGCTCGCGAAGGTCCTCGCGGGCCTGCCGCACCCGTGCCCGGGCGTCCTGGCGGCCCTGCTTGGCGTCCTCGCGCGCCCACCGGGCCTCTTCCTTGGCATCTTCCTTGGCCGCCCGGGCCTCTTCCTTGGCCTCTTCTTTGGCCGCGCGGGCCTGTTCCTTGGCGTCTTCGCGCGCCTGACGGGCCTGCTCGCGAGCTTCCTCGCGGGCGTCCCGGATCTGTTCCTCGAGATCGGCGCCCATCTCCCGGTGCGCGCGACGGGACTCCCGGGCCGCCCAGGTCAGTTCCTCGCGCAGGCTACGCACGGTCTGCCGGACGTCCTCCCTGACCTCACGGACGATGTCGCTGACCGACGCGGACAGCTCCTCCTCGAGTTCATCGAGTTCATCGCTGCGGCTGCGCAGTTCCTCGCGGCCGGCCTCGGTGATCCGGTAGACCTTGCGCCCATCCACCTCGTCATGGGTCACCAGGCCTTCTTCCTCCAGCCGGGCGAGCCGCGGATAGATGGTGCCCGGCGACGGCGAGTACACCCCCATGAACCGGTCGCGGAGCAGCCGGATCACCTCGTAGCCGTGCCTAGGCTCTTCGTCCAACAGCCTCAGCAAGTACAGCCGGAGGCTGCCATGACGAAATACCGGACTCAACTGGCCTCGCCTTCCATCTGCTCATCGCTCCTGGGCACAGTATCTCTCGGGATGCGGCGGAGCAGCATAACCCGGCCTGACATGGTAGTGACCGATACGTGTCCAGAACCGGCGCCCAGGCTACCGCTAACGCTACGCGACGCGGGAATGGACGAATGCCGCAGCCCGTCGAACTCGCTCCGCACGTCGCCCGACACCGAGTGCAGGTTCACCTTCGCGTCGGTTTCGGCCGGAAGCCGCAGGGTGACTTCACCAGACACCGTCGTAACGTGCACTCCGCCGAGCGGATCGAGATCGATGTCGGCGGTCACGTCGCCGCTCACCGAGTTGGCGTCAAGGCGCTCCAGCCAGCCGTCCGCCACGGTGAGGTCTCCCGACACCGTGTTGAAATTCAGCTTCCCGTCGAGTCCCTGCGCCTCGAGCACGCCGGATACCGTGTTGGCATCGACATCGCCGGCCAGGCCGTCCAGCGTTATCCCGCCCGACACGCTCTTGATGGACGTCTTCGCGGTCAGCCCGGACAGCACCGCTGGCGCGCTGACCACGCCAAGCTGCGTCACGCACTTCCTGGGCACCCGGACGGTGACCGTGGCCGAATGCCGTCCCGGCCGCAACCACTTCAGCAGCCCGTCCCAGGTCAGGTTGGGATGCGTGATCGTCAGCACCCCGTCCTCGCAGGAAACCTGGAGCGGCTCACCGGTAATTTCGGCGACGTCGAGCGACGGCGTTGCGTCGGTTGCGAGCACCGCGATCGATCCCGCGATCAGCCTGACTCGCAACGCGTTGACCTCGTCGAACGCCAGGCCCATCGGTCCGTCAACGCTCCACTTCCCCATCCCGCCATCCTTCCGTCGCCCCGTATGCGCTGTCCCCACCACGATATATCGCATCTCCCCAAAGTCAAGATGTATCGTGTTTACGCCCAGGCCGCCGCCACGGGCGGGGGGTGAATGTGCCATCGCACCCCCTGTAGGGGGGACAACGGCACATTGACCCCCCTTGGCAGTGCCCGCACGGGAAGCATCGCGGAGGCCGGGTGCGGAAGCAGCGGTCCCAGGGGTTGAGCCACCGGAGTGGCGCCCACCCACGCGGCGGGGTGGGGGCCACACCAGCATGCGTCCCTAACCTTTCCCCCAACCGGACCCAGAACAAGCACCCAGCCCGTTCGTGATAAAAGATCTTCTTCTTCGTCGCGGGCGAGGTAGGTCGCGAGCCGGTCCACGGCGGTCTCGAAGTCCGGGTTGAGGTTCACGAAGTCGCGCATCCGCTCGGCCAGCCAGGTGACGGCGATGTCCTCGTCGCCGCGCCTGGTCTCGAGTTCCTCGATGCCCCGGTCGGTGAAGTACATAAGTCCGGCAGCGCTTTCTCGATGATCTCCCGGTGGGTAGCCGTGTGGGTGGCCGCCGACCCGGCCGCCGGCGCCGACGAGGCAGGCAGGGAAACCACGTCGAGCGAGAGACCGAGCGCCTTCGGGATCTTGAGCGCCAGCGTGGGCCACGCGCCCATGTTGGCCGGCTCCTCCTGGACCCAGACAATTTCCGAAGCCGAAGGATAGCGGCCGAGTTCGGCGCGGAGTTCGGCCACGGGCAGCGGGTACAGCCGCTCCACGCGGGCGATCGCCACGTTGTCGGCGCCGATCTTCGAGCGCCGGGCCTCCAGGTCGTAGTAAACCTTGCCGGAGCACAGCAGGACACGGCGTACCTGATCGTCGGGGGCGCCGTGAACCGATCCGATCAGCGGACGGAACGAGCCGGACGTGAAGTCGGCCACCCGGGACGTGGCCGCCTTGAGCCGCAGCATCGACTTCGGAGTGAAGACGATCAGCGGCTTGTGCCGGCCGGACAGGCCCTGCCAGCGCAGCAGGTGGAAGTAGTTGGCCGGCGTGGTCGGCATGGCGACCGTCATGTTGTCCTGGGCGCACAGGGACAGGAACCGCTCGACGCGGGCCGAGGAGTGGTCCGGGCCCTGGCCGTCGTAGCCGTGCGGCAGCAGCAGCACCACGCCGGACCGCTGACCCCACTTCTGCTCGCCGGAGCTGATGAACTCGTCCACGATAATCTGCGCGCCGTTGACGAAGTCCCCGAACTGCGCCTCCCAGCACACCAGCGCCTCCGGGCGGGCGACCGAGTAGCCGTACTCGAAGCCCATGGCCGCGTATTCCGACAGCAGCGAGTCGAACACGAAGAACTTCGCCGGGCCGTTGTCGAACCGCTTCAGCGGGGTGTACTCGGCACCGGTGTTCCGGTCCACCAGTACCGCGTGCCGCTGGCCGAACGTGCCGCGCCGCGTGTCCTGCCCGACCACTCGGACCGGATGCCCGTCCATGACCAGCGCACCGAAGGACAACAGCTCTCCGGTCGCCCAGTCCAGCGCGTCCTCGGAGACCATCGCCGCACGCCGGGCTAGCTGCGGTTGCAGGCGAGGATGCACCGCGAAGCCGTCGGGCAGGCTGACCTGGGTCTCGATGATCTGCTTGACCACGTCGGCGGTGATCGCCGTGGGGACCGCCTGGTGGTTGACCGGACGGTCCTCTTGCTCCGGCTTCAGGACGGCGCCCGGCTCGGGCGGACGCTCGGCGGCGTCCCTGGTCTCGGTGAAGGCCCGTTCCAGCTGCTGCTGGTAGTCGCGCAGCGCCGCCTCGGCCTCTTCCATCGTGATGTCGCCGCGGGCGATCAGCGCCTCGGTGTAGACCTTCCGGGTCGACCGCTTGGCCTCGATGAGGTCGTACATCAGCGGCTGGGTGAACGACGGGTTGTCGGTCTCGTTGTGCCCGCGCTTGCGGTAGCACACCATGTCGATGACGACGTCCTTCTTGAACGCCTGACGATAGGCGAAGGCGAGCCGCCCCACCCGCACCACGGCCTCGGGGTCATCGCCGTTGACGTGGAAGATGGGTGCCTGGATCATCCGGGCGACGTCGGTGGCGTAAACACTCGACCGTGAATACTGCGGCGCGGTGGTGAAGCCGACCTGGTTGTTCACGATGATGTGCACGGTGCCGCCGGTGCGATAGCCGCGCAGCAGGGACAGGTTCAGCGTCTCGGCCACCACGCCCTGCCCGGCGAACGCGGCGTCGCCGTGGATCAGCACAGGCAGCACGGTGAAACCTGGCTCGCCCTTGTCGATCACGTCCTGCCTGGCCCGCACCACGCCCTCCAGCACGGGGTCGACGGCCTCCAGATGGCTCGGGTTGGCGACCAGGCTCGTCTTGATGCTGTGCCCGTCCGGGGCCCGGAATGTGCCCTCCGCGCCGAGGTGGTACTTGACGTCACCGGAACCCTGAATGCTCTTCGGGTCCAGGTTGCCCTCGAACTCCTTGAAGATCTGACCGTAGGACTTGCCCACGATGTTGGCCAGCACGTTGAGCCGCCCGCGGTGCGCCATGCCGACGACGGCCTCGTCCAGCTCTGCCTTCGCCGCCTCGGCCAGGACGGCGTCGACCAGCGGGATCAGCGACTCGGCGCCCTCCAGGGAGAACCGGCGCTGGCCGACGAACTTGGTCTGCAGGAACATCTCGAACGCCTCGGCCACGTTGAGGCGCTGCAGGATCCTGAGCTGCTCGTCGTGGTGCGGCTTGGGGTGCGGGACCTCGATCCGGCCCTGCAGCCAGCGGCGCTCCTCCGGGTCCTGGATGTGCATGTACTCGATGCCGACCGTCCGGCAGTACGAGTCGCGCAGCACGCCGAGGATGTCGCGCAGCTTCATCAGCGGCTTGCCGCCGAACCCGCCGGTGGGGAACTCCCGCTCCAGGTCCCACAGGGTCAGCCCGTGCTGGTTGATGTCCAGGTCTGGATGCTTGCGCTGGTGGAACTCCAGCGGGTCGGTGTCGGCCATGAGGTGGCCGCGCACCCGGTAGGCGTGGATCAGCTCCTGGACGCGGGCCGACCGGGTGACGTCGTCCTCGTGCCCGTAGGAAAAGTCCTGCACCCAGCGGACCGGCTCGTACGGGATGCGCAGGCTGGCGAACAGGTCGTCGTAGAAGCCGTCCTCGCCCAGCAGCAGTTCGTGGATCCGCTGCAGGAACTCGCCGGACTGGGCGCCCTGGATGATCCGGTGGTCGTAGGTCGAGGTGAGCGTGACCGACTTGCTGATCGCGAGCCTGGCCAGGGTCTCCACGGATGCGCCCTGGAACGCGGCCGGGTATTCCATCGCGCCGACGCCGACGATGCAGCCCTGCCCGGGCATCAGCCGGGGGACCGAATGGACCGTGCCGATCGTGCCCGGATTGGTGACGGAGATCGTCGTGCCCTGGAAGTCCGCGACCGTGAGCTTGCCGGCGCGCGCCTTTCGCACTATGTCCTGATATGCCGTCCAGAACTGGCGGAATTCGAGGGCCTCGGCCTGCTTGATGTTCGGGACAAGGAGCTGGCGGGAGCCGTCGCTGTTCTGGATGTCGATGGCCAGGCCGAGGTTGATGTGCCTGGGCTTGGCGATGGCCGGCTTGCCGTTCGCGTCCTCGGTGTACGCCTCGTTCATCTCGGGCATGGTCTTCAGCGCCCGGACCACCGCGAACGCGATGAGATGGGTGAAGCTCACCTTGCCGCCGCGGCCGCGGCGCAGGTGGTTGTTGATGACGATGCGGTTGTCGATAAGGAGCTTCGCCGGGACGGAACGGACGCTGGTGGCCGTGGGAACGGTCAGGCTGGCCGCCATGTTGGTGGCGGTACGGGCCGCGGCTCCGCGCAAGCGGCCGACTTCCGCGCCTGGTGCGGCCGGGGGAGCCTGTGGCGTGCTGGGGCTGACCTGAGCCGGTGCGGACGGTGCGGACGGTGCGGCTTGCGGTGCCGAGGGGGCCTGAGGGGGAGCTTGGGGTGGTCGCTGGGCCGGGGGAGCGGTCTGGACCCGTTGCGTGTCCTGCGCGACGGGGCCGACGCCGTTGGCGGGGGCGGGGGCGGGGGCGGGGGCGGCCGGGGTGGCCAGCGCGGGCCGATAGTCGGCGAAGAAGCTCCACCACGCCCGGTCCACCGACGAAGGGTCGGCGAGATACCGCTGGTAGAGCTCTTCCACCAGCCATTCGTTCGCGCCGAAGTCGGTGCTGTTGGAGCTCGGATTGTTGGAGCCCGGGTTGTTGGAGCTCGGGCCGTTCGAGTTCGGGCTGTCCGGACTTGGGGCGCTCGGGTCGCGGTCGTGCCCGGGGGGCGCGCCCGTCTGCGCCGAATCGCTGGACATGCTGGTCGGGTGGATTTCCGCGCTACGTTGATCGGGTGAACGCTGCGGTGACCCAGAAGACACGGCGGACATCGCCCTCTTCCGAAGATGTGTTTAACCGTTGGCTTTCCCTTAGGCTACCCGCCGCGATTCCCGCCGGGAGCTGAGTTTCCCAGCGCGACCAGTGGTACCCATGTGTCCTGAGTCACTCTGGATTGCCGTGGTGTCCAGAGGATGGCGGCGCGGCCAGGAGGCTTATGTAGTAGTACAACAGGCTCCTCTGGAATTCTTCTCAATCATCTCTCGCTGCTGCGACTACGCGCACGAAACCTACATCACAAACCGCTCATAGAGGGATAAAAACTGCAAGGAAGCGTCGGTTTCGTGCGCGAAGTCCCGCTCCCACCCGGGTCGATCTCCCCGAGTCCCGGCGTAATCCGACATATCGGGCAGCGCGCTGTTGTAGTACTTGCCGCTTCGGCACGGTCTCGGCGGGTGGCGCGTCTTGATCCAATCGCCGGTCAAGTCGGGGACCGAACGGTAACATCAGCGGAAACGGCATTTGGGTAATCCCGTCCGTGTGCGCACCCAACGGCTAGGCGAAGGTGAGAAGGGATCTGACCGGCACTCCTGGGGCTGACCGTTCTGAGGATCCCCGGCGTTCCCGCCTTTCGCAAGAGGGATCCCGGGGAACTGCTTCCCCCGGTCAAAGACACCGGGTTCCCGATACCCGCGCGACCGCCCCGCAGGTCCCTCCCCCCCAGCCCCGTGGTTCTCAGCCCCGCGGGTCACAGCCCCGCGGCCGTCAGCCGCGCGGGCCGCGGCCGGAGGCCCAGGCCAATTCAGCACTGCGGCCGGAGGCCCAGGCCAATTCAGCACCACGCCCACGGCAGCGCCCGCTCATCAGCGGCCCCAACCCGATACCGCCGCGCGCCGGCGCTGGACCAGAACGGCGTCCCGCG
The DNA here is from genome assembly GCA_019245115.1 of Streptosporangiaceae bacterium. GTDB lineage: Bacteria > Actinomycetota > Actinomycetes > Streptosporangiales > Streptosporangiaceae > JAFARZ01. The sequence goes on from JAFARZ010000193.1 coordinate 18,459, forward strand.
ACCGGTCCGCTGCCCCGCGCCGCGACGGGGCCGATCCCGCGCCTGCCAGCCGGCCCTGTCCCGCCGACCCAGACCGGTCCGATCCCGCGTGCCGAAACCGGCCCGATCCCGCGCGTTGACACCGGCCCGATACCGCGCATTCCGACCGGTCCGGTCCCGCGTGCCGAAACCGGTCCCATTCCGCGTGTCGGCACCGGGCCGTTTCCGGCAATAGGCCCGGCCCGGGCTGCGGATGCTCCTGGATACGAGTTCGAGACCGGCCGAGGTGTCCGCCCGAACCGAGGTTCCCGGCAGGACCGCGCCGCGCCGCCCCCCGCCTCAACCGCCCCGGCCGCCCCGACGGCTCCGGTCACGCCGGCCGGCCCGCGGCGGTTCAGGTTCACCCCGACCGTCAGCGCCGGCCCGCAGCCGCCGCCACTGCAAGAAGACCGGCCAGGCTTCGAGTTCGACGGCATTTTCCCCGCCGCGCGGCGCCCCAGGACTAGGGCTTCCCTGCCTCCCGCCAGCGCCGATGCCGGTACCGGCACCGGCACCGCCGTAACCCCTCAGGCACCCGCGTCGGCACCGGCTCGCTCTCAGCAGGACGCCCATGACCGTTCCGAGTGGGCCAAACTGGTCCGCTCGTTCCTTCCTCAGCCCGAGAAGCGCCGTCTGGCTCGGGAATTTCTGGACAATCTGAACTTCGGCGGCTGGGCACTACGGGTCGGTGTGCCGATCCTGACCATGATCGCGGTCGGCATCGCCGTGGTAGTGGTCGTGGGCGCGCACAGCGGTGTCGACGGATCCACCCCGGGCACGTCGACCCTCGGCTTCCCGCCTGCCACCCTGGCCGGCCGCGATTTCACCGCCCCCATCAGCACCCGCGGCATCAATCAGTCGCTAGGCCGCGTGGCCAGCGACGGTAGTGAGGTGGTGGCTGTCGGCTCCCAGAGTGGTGCTCGTATCCCGAGGGCTCAATTCTTTTTTTCCGCGAACGGCGGTGGTTCATGGTCCCTGGGCACCGAATCCGCCGCGGGAGGCGGCGCGCCGCCGCCGGGTCACGCGGCGCGGCTGATCGCCGGGGGGCAGGGGAACTGGCTCGCCGTGGGCACGGACTCGGTCTGGGTCAGCGGTAACGGAGAAAACTGGAAGCTGGTATCGACGACGGGCCTGCCGCCTCAGGTAACCGTGCTGCGCCGGATCAGCGGCGGTTTCATGGCGGCCGGTCCCGATATGCTGTTCGTCTCGGCCACGGGCGTGACCTGGCAGCGAGTCGCCGTTCCGGCCGGGGCGCTCGACATCAAGTTCCTCGCGTCGGCTGGAAATGCCGTGCTGGTCGCCGGGGAAGTGCAGCAGCGCCAGACCATAGCGGGACATCCCGCGATCGCCACGGCCGGGGCCGCCTGGCTCAGCCGGGACGCGGGCCGGACCTGGACCCCGGTGACGATCCCGCTCGGCCATGGTGCGCGAAATCAGATCGTCGGCGTGGCCGCGTACGGCAGCGGGTTCGTCGCGGTACGGCCCGCGACACGAGCCGCCGCGGCCGGAGGCCCAGGCCAATCCAGCGCCGCGGCCGGAGGCCCAGGCCAATCCAGCGGGGCGGCCGTGGCGGACGTCTACCGATCGGCCGACGGCGTGACATGGACGTTCGCGGCGACCCTGGCCGCGCCGGGCGGGTTCGTCCCCGGCGTGATCAATGGCGGCTCGGCCGGGGCGGTCGTGACCGGGCAAGCCGGCGCGGATCTGACGGCGTTCGTCTCGCTCGGGGCGCAGGGAGCGGCCGGCACGCGCTGGGCCCAGACGCAAACGCTCGGATCCGGTACATCCCAGACGGTCTCGGGCGCCGCGGTGACCCCGGCCGGCGCGGTGGTCACGACGGCGCCCGGCAGCACGTCGCGTGCGGTGCCGGTGATCAAGGTCCTGCCGGTCGGCACGCTCCCGCGCAACGTCAGCCTGACCGCCATCCCCGGCGCGGTTGTGCCACAGGTCGCGGTCAACGCGGTGGCGGCGGCGGGCAGCGGGCAGGTCGCGGTGGGCAGCGCGAACGGCTATCCGGCGGCATGGATGTCGACCGACGGCGGCAGCGCGTGGACCCGGGGAACCGGCCAGACCCCGGGGGTGCTCGACCGCCCCGGCCAGCAGCAGCTGACCAGCGTGACGGACGGTATGGCCGGCTGGCTGGCCGTCGGCGGCGTGAAGAGCGGGGCGCCGCAGCATCCGGTGGTGATCATCTCGGCGGACGGCGGCACCTGGGCCGCGGCCGACACTGAGCCCGCGTTCCGACAGGACGGCCTGTTCACCGAGCAGGCGGCGGCCGGTGCGAAGGGTTATGTCATCGTCGGTTACCAGCAGGCCGCGTCGGGAGGGATGATCGCGGCGGCATGGTGGTCATCCACCCTGACGGGGTGGCAGCGGGCGACCGATGCCACCGCTGGCGCGCTGGACGGCGCGGGCAACCGCCAGATGCTCGCCGTCACCGGGATCTCCGGTTCTTCGAGCACCGGTTCTTCGAGCACCGCGAACAGTTTCGTCGCGGTCGGCCTCTTCGGCAGCCAGCCCGCCGCCTGGACGTCAGCGGACGGCAGGCAGTGGCGAGGGATCAGCCTTCCGCTGCCGGCCGGTGCGAGCCGGGCCGTGTTGCTGCACGTCGCCGCGGCGGGGAAGACAGTGGTGGCGGTAGGCATGGAGCAGACTTCCTCCGGCGGCCTGCTGCCGTTCGCCGCGCGGTCCGCCGATGGCGGTGTCACCTGGAGCGAGGCGCGGCTTCCGGTGCCTTCCGGTGTGGCGCAGGTCACCGCGCTGGCCGCGGCGGGCGGGATGTTCACCGCGACCGGCACGTTCGGCTCGACGCCCGGACATCAGGACGTCGTGGTGTGGACCTCGCAGGACGGCCTGAACTGGAAGGCGACGACGCCAGGCGGCCAGGGCCTGGCCGGGCCCGGCATCCAGGCCATCACCGGCCTGACCGTGTCCGGCAGCACCCTCACCGGCGTCGGCTTCACCGCCTCCGCCGCGACCGAGCAACCCCTGTTCTGGCAGTCCCCGATCCGGTCTTAACCTAGTCGAGGGCAGGGCGCTGGCCAGATCCGCAAGGCGGTAATGGTCATCTACGGCCACGACAAACCAGCCAAGGATGCAATGTTCGGCTGGCTCCGGGCTATCGGGCTGCAGCCCGCGAATGGAGCCAACTCATCGGGGCGAGCGGCAGCGCCAGCCCCTTCATCGGTAACGTGCTCGAGAAAGCACTTCAGGATGTTCAGGCCGTCATAGCGTTCTTCATCCCGGATGAGTACGTTATCGCTGCGACGTCTGGCCTTAGCCACATCGCGGTCGAACCGCTCCACGACCTGCGCCAGACCAATTACTCCGGCGGTCACTGGTGCCGACCTACTTCTCGCTACAGCTTGTCCTCCGAGCGCCCTCAGCAGCCGGTACACCTATGCCCGACATCCTGTGGCGTCTCTGGCCGCTAGCATACATGCGTGAGTATTGAGGCGTTCAAGACCGCTGACCAAGCTGCTGACAGCGCCATCGCGATGATCGAGGGCGGCGAGCGGCTGAGCAGGCTCTGGCGCTATGTCTTTGTCCAGATGCTGGACGACTACTCCAGCGTCCTGCACCACGCGGGCGTCACGGCCGCCGCGCGGATGTGGGCCACCGATCCTAAGAGCACAGGGGACAGCCGGGTTGACGCCGCGTTTGCCGCGATGGCGGAGTACCTGGCTCGCCGGGACGGATGGCAGGTTCCGTCGTGGGCCAGGCTGCCCAAACGTGAGGCATGGCCGTGGTGGTTCGTCACGGACCTGCGCGGCCTGCATCCGCGCGCACTGGTCGAGTCCCCATCTTCGTTCCGTCGGCGCGGTGTGTTCATCACCAGCGGGGCACTCGACCGAGCATGAGCGTAGGCCTTGGGCGAGAAGACATCCGCTCGCTCCTGGATGACCTGTCCACGGAATTGGCCGCACGCGGGGCCAGGGCCGAGCTCTTCCTCGTGGGCGGTGCCGCCTTGGCGGTCGCCTACGACGCCACGAGGGCGACCAGGGATCTCGATGCCGTCTTCATCCCTTCCGACGTGGTCCGGCAGGCCGCGACCGTAGTAGCGGAACGCAATGGGCTCGCGGCGGATTGGCTGAACGACGCGGTTAAGGGATTCCTCCCCGGCCCGGACCCAGACGCGCAGCGCTTTTACTCCAGCGACTCACTGATCGTCGATGTCGCATCGCCCAGGTACCTGCTGGCGATGAAGCTGTTCGCGGCCCGTGCCGAGATCGACGCCGACGATATCATCTTGCTTTATCGCCAGCTCGGGTTCACCACTGTTGACGAAGGCCTGGACTTGGTAGAGCAGGCGTATCCAGGTCGGCCGATCCCGGCGAAGGTGAAGTTCCTCCTTACCGAGATCGTCAACTCGATGCAGCAGTAGTCCGCGACTGGCGGGTATCGTCGGTCGGATGTGCGCGACGACTGTCAGATATCCCAACTGCGGCACGGGGCTCGTTCAGCTCCTCGACTGGCACGCGCCGTCACCGGCCGGGGCGTCCTGCGCCTCCTGCGCAACGTGACCATCGTGCCGGCATGACCGACCTGATACTTCCGTTATGTGCAGGTTCTTAGCCGAACAGGTCGGAGCGGCGGTTGGCCAGGGACGGCACCGTCTTACGCACCGTATCGACCAGGCCGGGGTCGACCTCCGTCACGATCACCCCGGGCGAGGACCCCACGTCGTTGCGTACCACGCCGAACGGGTCCACCAGCATGCTCCGCCCGACACCGCCCAGGTGACGGTGCGTCGTTTCAGCTGGATCCGGGACCTGGCCGACCGCCGCCACCCACACGGTGTTCTCGATCGCGCGGGCCCGGACCAGCGTGACCCAGTGCTCCTCCTTGAACAGGCCGGCCGCCCAGGCGGCCGGTATCAGCAGCAGGGACGCGCCCGAGACCGCCAGGGACCGGGACAGTTCCGGGAACCGGAGGTCGTAGCAGATCTGCAGGCCCACGCGGACGCCGTCCAGCGTGCAGGTGACCACCGAAGATCCCGGCGCGACTTCGTCGGATTCGCGCTGGCCGAACGCGTCGAACAGGTGCAGCTTCCGGTAATGGGTTACGAGCTCACCGGTGGCGTCGTAGACGACAGCGGTGTTGAACACCCGTCCGTTCGTCGCTGGTTCGAAGACACCGGCCACGAGCGCGACCCCAGCGTCTTTCGCCGCGGTCGCCAGCCCGGAGCAGAAGGGGCCGTCCAGCGGCTCGGCGGCGGCGGTCAGGTTCGAGCCGAACCTCACCTGCGTGGCTTCCGGGAACACCGCCAGATCCGCGCCGTGGCGAGCCGCGTGGTGCATCGCCACCTGGACGCGCTCCAGGTTGACCGAGGGCTGGGAACTAACCGGGATCTGGCATAGAGCGACTCGCATGCCTTCAGCCTAGCTGGGGTGCGGCGGCCCCCGCGGCGAGCGAAGCGAGCTTCGCGGTCGCCTGGCCCGCGAAGGCCCGAAGGGTCTTCCGGTCAGGCGAGACTAACGGCGAGAAGCGGCGCAGGAGGGGGGGTCTGGGGGGTTGGTGTGTACCCCCCAGAAAACAGGCATCATTAGGTTTCGTGAGGAGACCACTGCTGAATCGCCGTCTGGCCGGGCTGGGCACGACGATCTTCGCTGAGATGTCCGCCCGGGCCGTCGCGACCGGTTCGATCAACCTCGGCCAGGGCTTCCCCGACTCGGACGGGCCGCAGGAAATCGCCCAGGCGGCGGCCGAAGCGATCCTGAAGGGCCGCGGCAACCAGTACCCGCCTGGTCCCGGCGTCCCCGAGTTGCGTGACGCGATCGTCGCCCACCAGCAGCGCTTCTACGGGCTGAGCTACGATCCGGCCACCGAGGTCCTGGTCACCGCGGGCGCCACCGAGGCGGTCGCCGCCACGCTGCTCGCGCTGGTGGAGCCGGGAGACGAGGTCATCGCGTTCGAGCCGTATTACGACTCCTACGCGGCGAACATCGCGATGGCGGGCGGTACTCGCGTGCCGGTCACGCTGCGGCCGCCGGATTTCCGGCCCGACCTGGACAGGCTCAGTGACGCGATCACCGAACGCACCCGGCTCATCCTGCTGAACACCCCGCACAACCCCACCGGTGCGGTGTTCACCAAGCCGGAACTCGAGGCCATCGCCAAGATCGCGGTCGAGCGCGATCTGCTGGTGGTCACCGATGAGGTCTACGAGCATTTGGTCTACCACGGTGAGCACACTCCGATCGTTCAGTTTCCCGGTATGCGTGAGCGGACCGTGTCGATCAGTTCGGCCGGCAAGACGTTCTCGTTCACCGGCTGGAAGATCGGCTGGATCACCGGGACGCCGGAGCTGGTCACCGCGGTGAAGACGGTCAAGCAGTTCCTCACCTTTGTAAGCGGCGGCCCGTTCCAGTACGCGATCGCTCAGGCCCTGGCGTTGCCGGACAGCTATTACCGGCAGCTCCGGGATGATCTCCAGCAAAAGCGCGACCTGATGGCGGCCGGCCTGCGCGAGATAGGTTTCGGGGTCTACGAGCCGGCCGGTACGTACTTCATAACCGCCGACATCGCCGCGCTCGGCGAGCATGACGGTGTCGGGTTCTGCCGGACCCTGCCCGACCGGGCCGGGGTGGTCGCCATCCCGAGCGCGGTCTTCTACGACGACAAGGAAGCTGGCCGTACCCATGTCCGCTTCGCCTTCTGCAAGCGCAAAGCGGTCCTCGGCGAAGCCCTGACCCGCCTCGGCAAGGTCTTCACCTAGGGGGCTTAAGCAGCAGTTCGTGATGATGAGGCGCCAGGACCGCCGCGGGCCGCGGTCGGGCCGGTAACGATGCTGCGGGAACGGGCACACCGGGCAGTTATCGTGGCGCTTTTTGGCTTCGCGGTGGTTTTTGTGCAGCGGGATGCACAAAAGTAACCACGAGACCCGAATCAACCGCACGAGCACGTATGCGTCACCGAACAAAGGGGATGAAACGGGCGTCAGGCGGCGCGGAAAGCGGCCCAAGCACCTGTCCCGCGGTACGCGGGGCGCGGCTGAATCGACGGCCCGGGTCGGCTTCGCTGAGCCGTTAAGTTACCGGCATTGCGCGCTATGACACACATGTCATACGCTACGACCAAAAACCAGTCCGAATATCCTCATTGTGCAGCGTTACTGCGTGACATGTCGGTCGTACTGCGTGACATGTGAACGGCACCGGCCGGCCGGACCGGACACACAGGGCAACTTGTTCCGCGAATCGCCTATGTCCGCCGCGATGACGCGCCGAGTCGGCTAACCGGCAAGGACGGACGACAGGGACGGACGACAAACGCCGGTATGGGCTTAGGCCTACCAACGCCAGTGGGCACAACACCATGGTGGGCCTGTGCGCCGTGGGCCACGATGGCAGGGTGGGATTCAACGCGGTCTTGTTGATCATCATCGTGCTGGTGAGCTACCCGGTGGCGTGGTGGCGTGACGGTTGTCCGGGTGCCATACGGGGGCATATCCGGGCGCGCAGCTGGGGGCTGCTGCTGCCCCCTGTCGCGCTGATGTACGCGGGCGTCAGCACCCCCCATCATTGGCTGGTCATCGCCGAGGTACCGGCGGGCTGTCTGATCATGATCTTCGCGCCCCGGGCCGCGAGGAAGATCGTGCCGTTCGCTTTGCTCGGGCTGGCATTGGTCGGAGTTGTGCTGGCCCGGCGATTCCAGGAGGGATTCTTCGAGCAGTACCAGTATGGCCTGGTGCTGGCGGACGCTGGCTCCTCGCGGAAGTTCCTGGTGCTGCCGGAGTCGGGGCTGTTCCTGATCGCCGGTCTCTGGGTGTCGACCCGGGTCCGGGCGCCTGGTTCGAAGTGGATCACCGCGATAGTCAGGCGCTGGTGGCGAAGCAGGGGCGGCGGCGTCCTGCCGGGCCAGGAACTGCTGCTCCTGCTGGTGATGGTGCTGACCATCCTGCTTACCCACAACTGGCTGGGCAATTATGGCCTGACGCCCGAGGAGTCCGTCGTGTTGAACGTGGCGGCCGGTGTGGGGGCGATGATGCTGGTATTCCGGTCGCGGTTGTGGGCCGCGACAGCGGCCGCCGCCGGCCTGGTGGTCCTCGGTACGTACGGGATCCTCGTGGCCATCTACTGGCCAGGTATGCCGGGAAGATGGTACGGCGTGGTCGCGCTCGACACCGAAGGGCACGCGTTCTTCGGCGGCATCATCGAGGGAACGGTGCTGCTCACATTGGGGGTGTGGCTGGCGCCGCGCGTGATGGGACAGCATCTGGGCCTGCGGGAAGCGGAGCTCGCGGCCAGGGCCGAACGCCTGACCGAGCGGGTGCAGACGCTCACTCAGACCCGCAGCGACGCCGTCGACACCGCGGCGGCCGAGCTGCGTCGCATCGAGCGCGACCTGCACGACGGTGCGCAGGCCCGTCTGGTGGCCCTCGGCATGAGCTTGCAAGCCGCCGAGCGGCTGTTCAAGTCCAGCCCGGAAGCCGCGCTGGCCCTGGTCAGCGAGGCAAAGGAGGCGTCCTCACGAGCCCTTACCGAGCTACGCGGCCTGGTCCGCGGTATCTACCCGCCGGTGCTGGCCGACCGCGGCCTCGCCGATGCGGTGAAGGCGCTCGCCCTGGACACGCCGCTCCACACGGTGGTGGACATCGACCTGCCGGGCGAGGTTGAGATGCCGGTCGGCTCGGCAGTGTATTTCGCCGTCGCCGAAGCATTGACCAACGCCGCGAAGCACTCCGGCGCCCGCACCATACGCATCCAGCTCCACTACGAGCATGAAACACTCCGTGCCGAGGTCATCGACGACGGCGCGGGCGGCGCGGATCCGGAACAGGGCACCGGGCTGAAGGGAGTGGAGCGCAGGCTGGCCACGTTTGATGGCATCCTGGCCGTGAGCAGCCCGCCGGGCGGGCCGACCATCGTCGTCATCGAGGTGCCGTGCGCGTTGTCATCGCCGAAGATCTCTTCCTGCTGAGGGAGGGCCTGGTCCGGCTGCTGGAAGCGCACGGGTTCGAGATCGTGGCGGCGGTGGGGACCGCGCCGGAGCTCCTGACCGCGCTGATCCAGCACCGCCCCGACGTCGGGATCGTCGACGTCCGCCTGCCGCCGACCCACACCGACGACGGCCTGCGCGCCGCCATCGAGGCCCGTGGAGAGGTCCCTGGCCTCCCGGTCCTCGTGCTCTCCCAGTACGTCGAGCAGCTGTACGCCCGCGAACTGCTCGCCGATCAGGCCGGTGGCGTCGGCTACCTGCTGAAGGACCGCGTCTTCAACGACGAGGCGTTCACCGGCGCGATCCGCACGGTGGCCGCCGGCGGCACCGTCCTCGACCCCGAGGTGGTCCAGAAGCTGCTCAGCAAGCACACCGACGGTAAACCCATAGCCCGCCTCACCCCGCGGGAGCGTGAGGTGCTCGCGCTGATGGCGGAGGGCCGGTCGAACGCGGCGATCGCCCAGCGCCTGCACATCACGGAGAAGGCGGTCAGCAAGCACGCCGCCGGCATCTTCGCCAAACTGGACCTGGCCCAGTCCGACGACGACAACCGCCGCGTCCTGGCCGTCCTTGCCTACCTGGAGACATAGGAGTCACAGATGGACCCGCAGCTCCGTGCCGCGGCCGAGCAGGCCACCGGCTTCATGCCGCCCAGCGAAGGCCTGGCCCTGCACGACACTGCGGCCGCGTACGCGCCCAAAGGCCCGGTCCTCGAGATCGGCACGTACTGCGGGAAGTCCACGATCTACCTCGCCGCCGCGGCCAGATCAGCGGGCCAGCTGACGATCACCATCGACCACCATCGCGGCTCCGAGGAACACCAGCCCGGCTGGGAGTACCACGATCCCGCCCTGATCGACCCGCACACTGGCCGCATCGACACGCTGCCAGCGCTCAGAACGACCTTGGCCGGTGCCAGCCTGGAAGAGGACGTGGTCGTGATCGTCGGCCGGTCCTCAGATGTGGCGAGACTGTGGCGGACCCCGCTCGGCATGGTATTCATCGACGGCGGCCACACCGACGAAGCCGCCCAGACCGACTACGAGGAATGGGCCCCGCACGTCGCCCGTGGCGGCGCGCTGGCCATCCACGACGTGTTCCCGGACCCGGCCGACGGCGGACAGGCCCCGTATCGCATCTACCGGCGCGCCCTGGACTCGGGGGAATTCACCGAAGTCCGCGTCGAAGGCTCCCTCAGGGTGCTGGAACGTCTCTGAAGATCCCGCTCCCGCCGCTGAAATCACCCACCGCGTCCGCCGCGAGTACAACGGCGGCCGCCGTCCAGCTCGAGCACTCCGCGGGGAACGGCTGCTCGTTGACGTACTGCCAGCCGGTCCAGTATGTCCCGTCCCCAAGCCGATGCCGGTTCACGGTCTCGAGCACCGTTGTAGCTTCGGCACGAATCCCGCACGCGTCCAGCGCGAGCACCAGCTCGCAGGTCTCGGCCACGGTCACCCACGGCTCGTCGCTCACGCACCGTACCCCCAGGCCCGCCACCACGAAGCGCTCCCACCCGGCGGACAGCCGTGCCCTGGCCGCGGCGCCTCGCAACGGGCCGCCCAGCACCGGGTAGTACCAGTCCATCGCGAACCGCGACTTGTCCGCGAACGCGTCCGGATAGCACGCCACCAGGTAGCCGAGCCGGTCCGCGGCGTGCTCCCAGTCCGGCCGGGGGTCGTCGGCCAGCTTGGCCAGCGCCACCCCGCAGTGCAGCGCCTGGTAGATGCTCGCGCACCCGGACAGCAGCGCGAACGAGCCGGGGACCCCGGCCGCGTCCCGCTCCCACCGGATCTCGCCCCGTGGCGTGCGCAGGCCCAGGGTCCAGTCGATGGCGAGCCGCACCGTCGGCCACATCAGATGGACGAACGCCTCGTCCCCGGTCACCAGGTACTCGTGCCACGCGCCGACCGCGACATATGCGGCGTGGTGCGCCTCGGCCGCCGGGTCCATCACCGTGCCGCCCGCCACGGATCGCGGCCAGGACCCGTCCACCCGCTGCGTGTCCCGCAGCCACGCGTAGGCGCGCCGCGCCTGGGAACGCAGCCCGCACGCGCTCAGCGCCATCGCGCACTCGACATGATCCCACGGGTCGACATGCCCGTCCGGCCAGGCGATCGCGCCCGATGGCTCCTGCATTCGCGCGATGGCCTCCGCGGTCTCGCTCAGTTCCGCGGTGGTTAGCACGGCTTGACCGCGTATACCACGAGGCTTTTCCCGATCACCGGATTCAGGACACGTTCTGTCACGCGTGTTACTTTCGGCCGTTTCATGATGTCCCACACCAGCAGCCGGTGGTAGGCGGACGCGAGCGGATGGTCGTCCTTTCCGACCCCGACCGCGCACTTCAGCCACCAGTACGGCGAGTGCAGTCCGTGCGCATGGTGGTGCCACCGCGGTTCCAGCCCGGCCCGGGCCAGTTTGGCCTCCAGTTCCACCCGGGTGTAGATGCGCACATGGCCGCCCGGCACCTCGTGGTACTCACTGGACAGCGCCCAGCAGATCCGCTCCGGGAAGAAGGCGGGGACGGTGATCGCGGCCAGCCCACCGGGCCGCAGCACCCGCGCGAGCTCGGACATCGCCCGCTGGTCGTCAAGGACGTGCTCGAGAACTTCAGCGGCTATAACCCGATCAAAAGCATTATCACCGAACGGCATCTCCGTGGCGTCCCCTGAGATCGCTTCAGCGCCCGATGTTCGGCTTCCGGCTTCGCCGGCCGCCGCCATGGCACTGAACATCCCTTTGACCGGCTGGAGTTCGCTCGGTTCGAGGTCGAACGCCACTACCCGTCCGCCGCGCCGGTACACCTCGAACGCGTGCCTGCCTCCGCCGCAGCCCATGTCGAGCACGCGGTTACCGGGGCGGATCGGGAACCGTTTGAAGTCAACGGTCAGCACAGTGGCGTCCCGTACACTTCGACGGTCGCACGCGCGACGGCGGACCAGGCAAACCGTTCGCGCACCCGCGCCAGCGCTCGCGAACTCAGCGCTTCGCGCATCGCTGGGGAGTCGTGCAGCCGCCGCAGCACGGCGGCCAGTTCTTCACTGTCCCCGGGCTTGACCAGCACCGCCCCAGCTTTTTGCGGCAGAGCCCCGGTCACCTCGGGCAGCGCACCGGTCCGGCTGGCGACCAGCGGCGTCCCGGACGCCATGTGCTCCACGGCCGGCAGCGAGAACCCCTCGTACAGTGACGGGACCACCGCGATCTCCGCGCTGGCCAGCAGCGCGGAGTACGCGGCGTCGTCCAGACCGTGGGTGAACGTGACCCGGTCGGAGAGGGAAAGCTGGGCGGCCAGCCGTTCTGTATCGGGCGCGGGCTTGCCCACGATCATCAGATGCGCGTCCCGCTCGGTGACCAGCTTCCCGACGGCCCGCACCAGCGTGGAGACTCCTTTGATCGCGGAGTCCGCGCTGGCCACGGCCACGATTCGCCCAGGCACCCGGTGACCCTCGCGCGGATGGAAGATCCGCGTGTCCACCCCCAGCGGGATGATGTGCACGTTGTCCGGACGGACCCGGAAATCACGGCATATGTCACGCTTGGAGGAATCCGACACGGTGATCAGCGGGCCGACCCGCCGGGCGACCCTGGCCTGCATCCGGACGAAGCCGTACCAGCGTCTCCGGGACAGCTTGTTCAGCCCGCTCAGCCCGCCGAGGTCGATGCGCCGGTCCACGCTTATCGGGTGGTGGATGCTGGTGACCAGCGGCAGGCCGAGCCGCCGCAGGCCGAGCATGCCGTAACCGAGCCCCTGGTTGTCGTGCACGACGTCGAAGTCATGCCGCCGCGCGGCCAGCGTACGCAGCGCCCGGATGCTGAAGGTGAGCGGCTCAGGGAACGCGCCGCCCCACATCATCGCGGTCTCCATGACGTCGGTCCAGTCCCGGTATTCGTCCAGCCGCGGCGTCCGGAACGGATCGTCGTCCCGGTACAGGTCGAGGCTGGGCAGTTCGCGCAGGACCGGGCCGTCGTCCAGTTCGGGATAGGGCTGCCCGGAGAACACCTCGACGGAATGCCCGAGAGCCGCCAGTTCCCTGCTCAGATGGCGTACATAGACGCCCTGACCGCCACAGTGCGGTTTGCTGCGATAAGAGAGCAACGCGATCCGCAACATGGCCACGCCGCACCTTACCACTCAGTAGCCTTCTGGCTTTCCGATACGGCTGTTTCCGCCTCAGCAGACGCCGGGGGCCGGCGGGGCGATCAGCTTGAGCAGGTTTTCGTTATTCCAGACCACGATGGTGAAGCCACTCGCACGGTAGGTCGCGGTAGGCGGGCCGAACTGGGCACGGGCTTGCGCCATCCACTCCGCCGGCGTGCCGGCCGCGCATCCCACGTGCCGGCTGGGCGGCATCACCAGGAACGTGGCGTCGTGCAGCTTGTGGTCGTACCAGGACCTGAGGGTGTCCCGCTGGATGGCTTCGACCCGGCCGTCGGCGCCCCGGTTGACCGGCCTGACCTGTACCTGGCCTCCGCTGTCCACCGTTACGCTGCTGGCGTTCCAGTAGGTGGCCAGCCCGTAACGCAGGTCATGGGAGCGCAGCCAGCTCGCGAGCTGGAAGTTGGCGTCGTATCCGGGCTGCTGCACGAAATTGTGGGCCAGGATCAGGCAGTAGCAGGCCAGCACCGCCCCGAGCGCGGCGAGGTGGCGGCGGCTGATGAACTGGCCGGCCAGCAGCCTTCCCGCCAGGACCGCCCCGACGGGCAGCGCTCCGGCGATCTCGTGCGGACCGCCGACCACGTCCGGGCTGCCGCTGAACGTGTACGCGGCCAGCAGCACGACCATGGCCGTCGCCAGCACCTGCACGACAAGGTCGCTCGTGCCGAACCGGCGCAGGGCTCGCGTGACTCCCCAGCCGGCCAGCGCCACCCCGGCCAGGTGGATGAGAAAGACGGCGGCGCCCGGGCCGAGTTGCTGGCCGGAGAAATCGGCGCCGAAGACCAGCAGGATGCTCTCCGCCGTCACCCCGAGGTGGCTGAACAGGTCGACGACCGGCGAGAACGTGGTGACGGGCGGCGTGACGGAGAACCCGCCGGCCTGCTGGATCAGCCGCAGCGCCACGGCCGCGACCCCGGTGGAGACTATCGCCCCGGCCGCCAGCGTCAGCTCGTACCAGGACCCGGGCAGGTTCTGGACCAGGTGCTCGCGCCGGCCGTACACCCGGATGGCGCATACCACGACGATCGGCAGCGCACCCTCGTAGGTGACCAGCGGATCGGCGATCTGCGCCCAGGCCAGCAGCACGGCCACCGCGACCGGAACCGGCCAGCGCGGCCGTGCCCGGTCAAGGATCAACCAGATGATCAGCAGCGGGACCTGCGTGCCGATGTGGTCGGGATCATTCAGCATCGTGGCCGAGGTCCCGCCCAGCGGCGGCGCGAGCATGATCCCGGCCGCGACCAGTGCCCGGACGAGGCCCTCGCGGCCGTCTGCCCGTCCCTTGGCCAGCACCGCGGCGCCGATGACCACCAGCGTGTAGGTCAGCGCGGCGGAGACGTGCGCGGCGCTGGCGCCGAGCCCGCGGGCCGCCTCGGTCAGCATGTATTCCGGCAGCTCGGTGGTGTAGAAGGAGATGTCGGTCAGGGTCCAGCCGCGCAGCAACAGGTTGCCGTGCAGCATGTCCCACCCCTGCAGCGCGTTCGACGCCCCGTCCGACATGACGAAGACGGTTTGCGCTTGCCGCAGGTAGATCGCGAACAGCACCATGCCGGATACCACGAACCCGGCGGGCCACCACCACCGCCGGTACCGCGTCAGCAACGCGGGCGTTTGTTCCTCGTGAGTGACAGGAACGTCGGCGGGCACTTTCAGCTCAGACGCCATGTCACCGCGCTAGATAGGCGACACACGGCCGTATGGTAACGCGAAATCCGATCCTCCCGCAGGTCCTTGACCTCGCCTGGCCTGCCGCGTGCCGGACCGCTGTACGATTTCCCACGTCTGCGAGGAGGTTCCGGCTTGCCGCACAGGTTCCCGGCGTTGATCGCCGCCCCCGCCGCCGGTCAGCAATCGCTGTGGCTCACCAACGCGCGTCTGTTCGACGGAACCGGCGGCCCGATCCGCGAGGACGCCGCGGTTCTGGTCGACGGCGGGTGCATCAGACGGATCGGCGACGCAGGCGACCCGTGTCCGGAGGGCGCGCGGATCATCGACCTGGCGCGCCGCGTGCTGATGCCCGGTCTGATCGACGCCCACACGCACGCGTCCGGCGAGGTGCCGGCCGTCGCGAAGGGCGCGGAAGCTCCGCTGCCCGGCACCGCGGCCCATTTCCTCCAGGCTGAGCTGCGCGGATACCTGCGTCTCGGCGTCACCACGATCCGGGTTTGCGGCTCGCAGGGCCTGATGCCGCAGGAGGCCAGGCAGGCCATGCGGTACGGCGCGTTCCGCGGACCTCGGCTGCTGACCTGCGCGAAGATCATCTCCGCCACCGCCCCCGGCGGCCGCTTCTATGGCGACATGTACCGTGAGGCGGACGGTCCCGATGACATGCGCCGGGCGGTTCGGGAGCAGGTGCGGGCCGGAGCCGACTTCATCAAGGTGATGACGACCGGCGCGCGGTCCAACGAGCTGGAGGACCCCGAGCCGCTCCAGCTCACCGACGGGGAGCTGGCCGCCGTGGTCGAGGAGGCGCACCGGCTGGGTTACCGGGTATGCGCGCACGCCGAGGGCCTGGACGGTTGCGAGGCGGCCATCAGGCACGGCGTGGACACCATCGAGCACGGTATGTACCTGCACCATCGGCCCGACCTGCTGGCCGCGATGGCGGCGGGCGGCCAGGTCCTCGTACCGACCCTGTCGGGCTACTACTGGATGGCCGGCCTCGGCGAGGTGATCGATCCGGCCGGCGCGCAGGCGCGCCCCGACATGCCCCCGATGCTCGCCGAGCTGGCGGTGCACAACCTGATGGAGGGCGCGGGCACGATGCGCGCGGCCAGCCAGGCGGGGGTCAGGATCGCCCTGGGCAGCGACACGAACCTGGCCGCCGGCCTGGAGGCACAGCGCATGGTCCACCACGGCCTGGATCCCGCCGAGACGCTGATCGCGGCGACCAGGACCGCCGCGGAAGCCCTAGGCCTGGCAGACGAACTCGGCACGATCGCCGAAGGCAAGCTGGCCGACCTCCTGGTGGTCGACGACGACCCGCTGACCGACATTGGCGTCCTCGCCGATCCCGCCCGCATTCACCTGGTACTCCAGCTCGGCGTCCCCGTAGCCGGAGCCCTGGTCCCTCCATGACCCTCAGTAACCTAAAGACATGTCCACGTCGCCTGGCCGGACGATCCCACGTCGCGGCCTGGCCATGCGAGGTCCGCGCAGATTCGGCGTCCCGGGCGTCCGGGGCATCCCTGATGGCATCTTTCGCCGGTACGCGTTCGCCTGGTCGTATCTGACCGGCTATGTGATCGCCGAAATTGTCTATGCGGCGCTGAGCCCGTCCGCGCGAGCGGCGCTGACCGGCTGGGCGACCACCAGCGTCGCCAACCTGGAGCACGAGCCGGCCGGGCCGCTGATCGCGTCGGCGTTCACCGGGTCGGGGGACTATGTCGCCTTGCCGCTGCTGATCGCGCTCGCGGTGTTCGGCGCCAACCGCGCGCTGGGCAACGTCAGGACGGCACTGATCTGCGTGGCCGGGCACGTAATCGGCACGCTGGCCAGCGAAGGCATGGTCGCCTACCGGGTGGACGCTGGTCAGCTGCCGGTCAGCTACCGGCACCTGCAGGACGTGGGTCCCTCCTACATCGTGATGTCGGCCATCGTCATCGCGCTGGCCTGCGGGACCCGTCCGGCCCGCCTGGCCGCCGTGCTGGACCTCGGGATCCTGGTGTTCATCGGCGACGCCTTCGGCGGCCTCAGCCGGCTCGACGTCGCGGCGGTCGGGCACCTGACCGCGGCGCTTACGGCACTGGCGTGCGTCACGCGATGTGCCCGACCGCGGTCCCGATCAGGTAGGTGATCCCGGCGGCGAGCACGCCGAGGACCAACTGCCGCAACGCGCCACGCCAGAACGGCCGGTCGGCCAGCCGCGCCACCACGCCGCCGCCGCAAAACGCCGCCGCCGCCGACAGGCCGAGTGCCACACCGAGCGCCGTACCGAGCGCGGACAGCCCGAACAGGTACGGCAGCAGCGGTATCAGCGCGCCGACCGCGAAGCAGGCGAGGGACGCGCCCGCCGCGACGACCGGTGACGGCAGGTCGCCCGGGTTGACTCCGAGCTCCTCCTGGGCGTGCATGGCCAGGGCCTTGTCCGGATGAGCCGAGATCTCGGCCGCCGCTTTCCGTGCCGTGGCCAGGCTGACGCCTCGGGCACGAAGCATGCCTGCCAGCTCGGCCTGCTCGGCGACGGGGTTGTGTTCCAGCTCGCGCCGTTCCTTGTCGACCTCCGCGTAGATGAGTTCGTTCTGCGATGAGACCGACACGAACTCGCCGGTAGCCATGGAAAACGCGCCGGCCGCCAGTCCCGCCAGCCCGGTGAGCACGATGGTGTGCTTGCTCCCGCCGCCCCCGCCGACCCCTGCGATCAGCGACACGTTGGTGACAAGTCCGTCCATGGCGCCGAAGACAGCCGGGCGCAGCCAGCCGCCAGACACATCCCGGTGCTGGTGGCCGTGCACCTCGGCACGCGGGTTGTCATGTGAACTCGTCATACCAGGCCGTCACGCGAGGTCGTCATGCCAATGTCTTCCTACGAATCAGGACACACCTTAGCCCTTGGCGGCGTTGTACAGGAACAGGTGACCGATCGCGGTCGGGAGCGCGCCGGTCACGTTCTGCGCCGTCGCCGACAGGTAATTGTAGAAGTACGGGAAGATAATGGGCGTCTGCTGGAGGAGCAGGTTCTCGATCTGCCCGGCGATGGATTTCTGGCTGGTCAGGTCCACGGCGGCGATGTACTGCGCGACCAGCTTGTCGTACTGGGCGTTGGCGAAGTGCGCCGCGTTCCACGCACCGGTGCCGCTCTTGGCGTTGATGGTCTGCAGCGGAGCGGTCAGGAACACGTTCGGCACACCCCGGTGGCCGTAGTCGACAATGCTCATGGTCGCGTCCAGCCAGTCTGAGTTGCCGAACGTGGCCTTGCCGTAGTATGCGGACGAGCTCTCCACCTTCAGGTTGATCTTCACGTTGAGGTTCGCGGCCGCCTGCTGCACGATCTGCGCGAGCTGCGGGATCTCCAGGAGGTTCTCGGTGACGAGCTGGGTGGAAAAGCCGGATGCGTGCCCCGCCGCCGCCAGCAGCGACTTCGCCTGGGCGACGTTCTGAGCCCGTTGTGCGACGGTGGTGTCGGTTGACGGGAAGACCGGCGCGAATGGGCTGTCGTTGCCGATGTCGGCGTAGCCCTTGAACAACGCCTGGATGGTGGCCGTCCGGTCGATCGAGAGCGCGAGAGCCTGGCGGACCCGCGGGTCGGTGAACGGCGCCTGGTCGCACCGCATGGACAGCTCGCGGTGCGCGCTGGACTTCAGCTTGATGACCTTGTAGCTGCTGTTGTTCAGCAGTTGCTCCCCGCCGCTGACCGTGAACTGGCCGAGCACGTCGATACTTCCGCTGGTGAGCGCTAGGATGGAGGGCGAAGGGGTGTCGTAGAACGTGAACTGGGTCTGCGCCGGCAGAGCCTTGGTGCCCCAGTACGACTCATTGCGGGTGAACGTCGCGCCGACCTTGGCGGTGTAGGACCCGAGCACGAACGGGCCGGTGCCGATGAACGAGCTCTCCCATTTGGTCGGGTCGTAGCCCTTCGGCAGGATGATCATGTTGTAGTTGTCGGACGAGGTTAGGTACGGGAAGTTCCCGTTCGGGGCCTCCAGGTGGAAGGCCACCGTGTAGTCGTCTACCTTCGCCACACCGGATGGCAGCAGCACACCGGCGAACGCCGACAGCGCGGCCGAGCCGTTGGCCTTGTTGGTGTGGAGCTGGTAGGTGTACACCACGTCATCGGCGGTGAGCGTTGCCCCGTTGTGGAACTTGACGCCCTGCCTGATCTTGAACGTCCACACGTCGGCGGCGGGGTTGGCCGACCAGGAAGTCGCCAGCACCGGCGTCAGGTTCAGGGTCTGCCCGGACAGGGTGAGGTATTCGCCGGTCTGCGCGAGCATGTCGAGGCCGCCCTGGTCGGCGACCGTCACTGGGTTGATGGCGCCGGTCGGCGTGATGATGCCGGCCTTGATCGTCGCCCCCGGCTTGCCGCTCGACGATGAGCCGCCCGCCGGAGATGTGGAGGAGGAACTTGAGCACGCGGCGAGGATCGACCCGAGCAGCGGCACCGAGATGCCGACGACCGTACCGCGACGGATGAAGTCCCGGCGGGACAGCCGTCCCGCGGTGAACTCGTCGATAACGTGGTTGGCGATCTCGCCCTGACCCCGCCGCAGGCGATCGAGGTGCGTGTGGTCGACAGGTGTGTTATCCGGCATCAGAAGAGCCTCCATTGGCTGGGGCGGAGAATTTTCTCAGTTCGGTGAGCGGGATGTGGCAGCGGATCATGTGACCGGGCTCGCCCTCGATCGGCGGCGGCTCGGTCGACTCGCAGATGCCGCTCGGCAGGCGACGCGGACAGCGGGTGTGGAAGACGCAGCCGCCGGGCGGATTGGCGGCAGACGGGATTTCCCCGCTCAGCCTGATCCGCTCAGGGTGCTTGCCGTCTATCGAGGGCACGGCGGACAGCAGTGCCTCGGTGTACGGGTGATGCGGACCGGCGAACACCGTCTCGGCAGGTCCGACCTCCATAACGCGGCCCAGGTAGAGCACGACGATCCGGTCAGACAGATAGCGGACCACGCCCAGGTCGTGCGAGATGAACACGTACGTGGTGCGCTCGGCGGCTTGCAGGTCGGCGAGCAGGTTCAAGATTGCCGCCTGCACCGAGACGTCGAGCGCCGAGGTCGGCTCGTCGCAGACCACGACGGCGGGCCGGCTGCCGAACGCGCGGGCGATCGCCACCCGCTGCTTGAGGCCGCCGGACAGCTGGGCCGGCCGCAGTGGCAGGTAACGGTCCTCGAGCCGGACCGAGGTCAGCAGGTCGTTCCGCCGGTCGCGCAGCCGGTCGCCCGACAGCCCGGCCAGCCGCACCAGGGGACGCCCGATCAGTGCCCGGACAGTATGGCGCCGGTTCAGCGCGGAGTCCGGATTCTGGAAGACGATCTGGAGCGCGCGCAGCACCTCGAGCGGCCGCTTGCGCACGTCGGGAGCCAGCGCGGTCCCGTTCAGCGTCAGCACGCTTCCCGCGTCTGGTGTGGTCAGCCCGAGCAGCGTGCGGGCCAGCGTCGTCTTACCGCTGCCGGACTCGCCGACCAGCCCGAGCGTCTCGCCTCGCCGGACGGTCAGGTCCACGTCCGCCAGGGCCCGAACCCCGCCCGGGAACGTCTTGGACAGGTCTGACATCTCAACCAAGGGCCTGTCCGTCACCGGACCATCCGGCGCCGGGATATTGACCGGAGTCGTGCGCGGCATGGTCGGCGCGAGCTCGTGCCGGTAGCACCTGGTGCTCCGGGCCGGGTCGATCGCGAACGCCGGCGGGGGCGCCGCGCGGCACTGATCCTCGGCCAGCACGCAACGTGGTGCGAACACGCATCCGGACAGCGAGTGCCCGGGAGCGGGCAGGAAGCCCGGAATGGTGTCGAGCCGCCCGTGGTCCTTGCGCTGCCCGCGGCGTGGGATGCAGCGCAGCAGGCCAACCGTGTAGGGATGCCGCGGCGAGCCGAACACCTCGGCGGCCGGCCCCTCCTCGACAAGCTCGCCGGCGTACAGCACGCCGACCCGGTCGCACATCTTGGCCACGACGGCGAGGTTGTGGCTGATGAACAGCACAGATGTGTCGAACTCGGTGCGCAGCGCAGCCACCAGATCCAGGACTTCGGCCTCGACGGTGGCGTCCAGCGCGGTGGTCGGCTCGTCCAGGATGAGCAGCGACGGCGAGGACGCCAGCGCCATCGCGATGACGACCCGCTGCGCCATGCCGCCGGAAAGCTCGTGCGGGTAGCGCCGCATGACCCGGCCGGGATCGGATATCTGCACCTTGCGCAGCATCTCCTCGGCCGCCGGTTCCGCGTCCCGGGGACCGGAGCCGGCGATCTCGAACGCCTCCGCCACCTGGCGGCCCACCCGCAGCGACGGGTTCAGCGCCCGGCCCGGCTCCTGGTACACCATCGACACGGTCCGCGCGCGCAGCTCTCGCAACGCGGAACGCCCCATGCGCAGCGGGTCCTGCCCGTTGATGCTGATTGTGCCGCCGCTGACCCGGCCGTTCTGCGGCAGGTACCGCACCAGGGCCAGGGCGGCCGTTGACTTGCCGGAGCCGGACTCGCCGACGAGCCCGTATGACTCACCGCGCTCGATGCTGAACGACACATCTTTCAGCGCCAGGCGGTCCCGTTCCCGCACCCGGTACGCCACATCCAGGTGCGACACCGTCAGTATTTCCCTCCGCGCCAAGGCCTCGCTGTTTTCCCTCCGCGCCAAGGACTCGCTGCGCTCGGCCGGCTTGGAGCCACGGCGGGAATCGCCGCCCCTGCGGGACGGCGACCGCCGCGGCGCTCGCTTCCGCTCGCTCCTAGGCTCCGGCTCGCTCATGAGTTCAGCACCTGCTCGATCGAGTCGGTGATCAGGTTGATCGAGATGACCAGCGAGGCGATGGCCAGCGCCGGGAACAGCGTCGGCCACCAGTAGCCGGCCGCGATCGGGCTGTACTGGTTGGCCTGCGAGATGTCCGCCCCCCAGTCCGGCGTGGGCGGCTGGATGCCGAAGCCCAGGAACGACAGCGTGGCGACGGTGAAGATCGCGTAGCCGAGCCGGACGGTGAACTCCACCAGGATCGCGGGCATGACGTTCGGCAGGATCTCGCCGAACATGACGCGGAGCGGGTTCTCGCCGAGCAGCCGCGCCGCGGCGAGGTAGTCCAGATGCCGTTCGCTGAGCACGGCGGAGCGTACCGTCCGGGCGATCAGCGGCGTGAAGATCAGCCCGACCACGATGATCAGGGTCGAGACCGACGGGCCTACGGCGATGATGAACAAGAACGCGATGATCACCGCCGGCAGCGCGAGCAGCGCCTCCACCAGGCGGCTCACCAGCAGGTCGAACAGGCCGCCGAAGTAGCCCATCACCAGGCCGAGGATGGTGCCGAGCACGGTGCCGAGTGCCGTGGCGAGCGGCGTGACGGTCAGGATCGACCGGGCGCCGGTGATGATCCGGGACAGCACGTCCCGGCCGACGTTGTCGGTGCCGAACCAGTGCGCTCCACCGGGACGAGCGTTCGCGGCCAGCAGTTGCTGGTGCAGCGGATCGAATGGCGCGAACTGCCGGCCGAACAGCGCGCACACGATCCAGAACAGCAGGATCGCCGCACCCACCAAGAACGTCGGCCGCCGCAGCAGCAGCTTCCAGCGGGTCGGCGAACCCGACAGCGGAGCCCCGATGGTCACCGCGACCGTGGCGCCGGTCGCGGCACCCGCTCCCGCCGTCTCCGGCGCCGAGGCCGTCATGTCCGTCACGATTCCCTCCGCGCCAAGGCCTCGCTGTGTTTCCCTCCGCGCCAAGGCCTCGCTGCGCTCGGCCGGCTTGGAGCCGCGGCGGGAATTGCCGCCCCTGCGGGACGGCAACCGCCGCTGCGCTCGGCCGGCTTGGAGCCACGGCGGGAATTGCCGCCCCTGCGGGACGGCAACCGCCGCGGCGCTCGCTCCCGCTCGCTCACGACGAGTCCCCGATCCGCAGCCGTGGATTCAGCCACATCAGCAGCAGGTCCGCGGCCAGGGTGGCGAGCACGTACACCGCGCCGATGGTCAGCACGCCGGCTTCCAGCATCGGGAAATCCTTGCTCTGTGCGGCCTTGAAGATCAGGTTGCCGATGCCCTGGTAGTTGAACAGGTCCTCGACCACGACCAGTCCGCCGATCAGGTAGCCGGTCTGGGTGGCGATGACGGTGATCGTGGGCAGCAGCGAGTTCCGCAGCACGTGCCGCCGGATGACCGCCGACCGCGGCAGCCCCTTCAGGACGGCCGTCCGCACATAGTCAGACGAAAGCGCCTCGATGGTCCCCGCCCTCGCCATCCTGGCAATGTAACCGAACAGTACAAAGACTAGCGGGATTGCCGGCAATATCAAATGCTTGAACTGACTCCCCACCGAGGCGCCCGCCCCGGCGGACGCCGTGACCGGCAGCACCTTCAGCTCCACGCCGAAGATCACGATAAGCACGATCCCGGACACGAATTCCGGCACGGTGGACAGCGACAGCCCGGTCACCGAGATCACCCGGTCCAGCCAGCGGCCGGCGAACAGCGCGGCGACCACGCCGCCGAGGATCGACAGCGGCACCACGATCACGAACGCCAGCACGGCCAGTTTGAGCGAATTGATCAGCGCGGCCCGTACGAAGGGCTCGACCGCTCCACGGAACTCATATGAGGTGCCCATGTTGCCGTGCACCAGACCGCCGATCCACGTTCCGTAGCGGACCAGCAGCGGCCGGTCGACACCGAGCTGGTGGTCGAGCACCGCGACGGAATTCTGCGACGCGAGGTTGCCGAGTATTGCTCTGCCAGGATCACCTGGGAGAACCTGGCCGGCCAAGAATACGATCAAGCTCAGGATCCACAAGGTGAGGATCATCAAGCCTAGGCGACGCAGCAGGAAGATACCCAACGCTCTCCTCCTTGGTGCCGGTACGCCTCACAGAGACATTATCCGGAGGGACCCTCCCTCCGGACCTCAGTTCTATCCGGGGGAATCCATCCCCCCGGACCCCCTGGGGTAGCCGAGCCCCTCGGGCGGGAAAGCCTAGCTCAGGTACAGACGGGTGAGCAATCAATGGCCATTGTGCTGAATGGAAGTGACCTGACTGTTACGCAGGTCATCGCGGTCGCCCGGCATGGCGAGGCGGTGCAGATCGCCGACACCGCGCGAAAAGCCATGGAGGACGCGCGATCGGTCGTCATGGAGGTCCTCGACCGCGGCACGCCGGTGTACGGGCTGACCACCGGTGTGGGGGAGCGGAAGAAGTTCCTGCTCGATCCGGCCGACCGGCAGTCCTTCAACAAGCGCCTGGTGCTGAACCACCGGATAGCGCAGGGCGACGTGGCGCCGGCCGACGTCGTCCGGGGCGCGATGGTGTGCCTGGCCAACAGCTACGCCAAGGGCGTGACCGGGGTTCGTCCCGGCCTGTGCGCGCTGATCGTCACGCTGCTCAACGAGGGCTTCGCCCCGCCGGTCCGCCGGCTCGGCTCGGTCGGGCAGGGCGACCTCGGGCCGATGGCCGACCTGGCGTACGGCATCATCACCCGGACCGGCTTCCAGCCCCAGGAGAACGAAGGCCTGGCCCTGGTCAACAGCAACGCGTTCACCACGGCGTGGGCGGCGCTCGCCCTCGCCGACGCGGACAGCCTGCTGGCCACCCACGATGTGGCCGCCGCGCTCGACCTCGAGGCCTTCGGCGCGAACCTCACCTCCCTGCACCCGATCATCGAGCAGACCCGGCCGTACCAGGGCCTGGCTGACACGCTGCGACGGCTGAGGAACATACTCGACGGCAGCTACCTGTGGCAGCCGGGTGCCGCTCGCTTCCTCCAGGATCCGCTGACCTTCCGCTGCATACCGCAGATCCATGGCGCGGCCCGGGACGCACTCGGCTACGCGCGCGGCATCCTGCACACCGAGCTGAACTCGTCGCAGAGCAACCCGGTGGTGGTCCGGGCCGACCGGGACATCGTGTCGGTCGGCAACTTCGACATCGGCCCGGTCGCCGCCGCGCTCGACTTTGCCCGCATCGCCCTGGCGCCCGTGGTCACCAGCGCGAACGAACGGGCGGTCAAGCTCCTCCAGGCCCCCTTCTCCGGCCTGCCGGCCGGACTGGGTGCGCTCGAGGCATCGCCGGACGACGGACTGTCCGAACTGGCCGTGGCCAGCCAGGCGATCACCGTCGAAGCCCGCACGCTGGCCCACCCGGTCTCCTACGAGCTGGCCAGCTCCGCGAAGGGCGAGGGCGTCGAGGACCGGGCCACGATGGCGCCGCTGTCCGCGCGGCGGCTCGCCGACATGGTCTCGCTGAGCGCCCGGGTGACGGCCATCGAGCTTGTCGTCGCGGCCCAGGCCATCGACCTGCGCCGCGCGCTCAGCTGGCAGGGACCCGGTCTGATCGGCGCGCTCGGCAGCGGGACGGAGCGCGCCTATCGCCTGATCCGCGAGCTTGTCCCGTTCGTGCCGGCCGACGGCACCCTCCCCTCCGACCTCGAACCGCTGGTTGAACTGGTAGCCCGGGGTGATCTTGTATGAGGATCACCGCGATCCGGCTGCACCGGCTGCGCTTTCCCTTGGATCCGCCGTTCCATGCCGCCTGGGATCCCGTCCCGCGCCGTCACTTCGACGCGACGCTGGTCCGGGTCGAGACCGACGAAGGCCTGACCGGCTTCGGCTCCGGCGACACGATGGACGGTTTCGAGCCCTTCGTACCGCTCTTCCTCGGTCAGGATCCGCTGCGCATGGCGGACCACGTGCGGACCATCGAGTCGATCGGATTCCACGCCGGCCGCTACTGGCCGCTCGAGGCCGCGCTGTGGGATATCGCCGGCCAGGCCGCCGGCCTGCCGGTCTCGGTCCTGTTCGGCGGCGCCCGCGACCGCCTCCCCGCCTATGCCTCCTTCGGTGAGGCGCGATCGCCGCAGGCCCGCGCCGAGGCTGCTCTGGCAGCAAAGGCCGCAGGTTTCCGAGCGTTTAAAATCCGCATATCACGAACGGGCTGGCCTGCTTCCCTTCAGGCCGTGCGTGCCGCGCGGGAGGCCGTGGGCAGCGACATCGAGATCATGGCCGACCTGAACCAATGGTGGCGCATGCCCGGCGATATCTCCCCGGCGCTGGACGCCACGGTGGTCCGTCGCATCGCCGCCGAACTGGCCGATCTTGACGTCTTCTGGCTGGAGGAGCCGCTGCCGGGGGGCGACCTGGCCGGTATGCGTTCGCTGCGCTCGGTGATCCGGGTGGCCGGCGGGGAGATGGCCCGGACGCCTGCCGAGCTGCTGGGCGCGATGCGCGCGGACGCGCTGGATGTGTACCAGCCGGACGTGGTGCTGTCGGTCGGGATGCTCCGGGCCAGGACGATCGCCGAGCTCGCCCTGGTGAACAACCGCTGGTTCACCCCGCACACCTGGACCAACGGCCTCGGCCTGCTGGCCAACCTGCACGTGGTGGCCGGCGTTGGCGGCGGCCCCTACGTCGAGTTCCCCTACGACCCCCCCGGCTGGACGCCAGAACGCCGCGATTTCTTCCTGACCGAGCCCATCCGCATCGACGCCGACGGCTACCTGACCATCCCTCCCACCCCCGGCCTAGGCGCCCAGATCATCCCCCACGCCCTAACCCACTACCCCCACCCCTAACCCGCCGTCAAGGCCCTCACCGCCGCCACCGCCCTCACCACTCTCATCGCACTCCTGCCCCACCACACACACATGACCCATCCTCATCTCCAGCACCATGCCCGACATTTCAGCATTTCAACCCATTTGCTCGCTGTTTCCTGGAAGCAATGGGCTCCGTGGAGGATTGGGCATCGGTTTTCGAAGCCTTTTTCTCCAGAGGGCTCCAAACTTCCGCGTGGTTGCAGGCCACTCAGGATCACTGATCACGTCTGTCACTTTAGTAACGCCGATCAGCTCATTTCGGCTATGAGGAGGCCTGCGGCTGGCCTCGCCCGCCGTTTCTCTCCGTCTACGTTTTAGGAGATTTCGCGAATGTGGGATTTATCGGGCTTGGACATATGGGCGGCCTATGAGCGGGAACATGCTCGCGGCCAGGCACGATCTGGTTGTCCATTATGTGCGCCGGGCTGTTCGGGCCAGACGGGCTGTGGTCCACCGGGCGGGGACGCTGCATACCGGCGGCCACGGCGCCGGCTATACGGTCAGTACGAAGACCTGACCCGCACGCCGTTGCGCCTGTCCAAGCCTGGAGCGAATCCATGCTGATCGCCGCCCAGCCCGCCGCTCACATTGAACCGGGCGCCATCAGGGAACTGCCCGGCATCGTTCGCGACACCGGCGCCGATGCGGTCATGATCGTCACCGACGCGGCCCTGGCGGCGACGCCGGTGACCGGCACGGTGACGGCCGTGCTGGCCGACGCGGGTATCCAGGTGCACGTGTTCTCCGGCGTCCATCCCAACCCGACGACCGATGACCTCGCCGCCGGGGCCGATGCCGTGGCGGAGGCAGCGGGGGAGCCGGACCGCCGCATAGCACTGATCGCGGTCGGCGGCGGATCACCGATCGACGCGGCCAAGGGCATCGCGATCGCGGCGGTCAACCCGCAGCGCGGGCGAGGTCTGGACTACCGGAACGAATTCGCGGTGCCAGCGCTGCCCATCGTCGCGGTGCCGACGACGGCGGGCACCGGAGCGGAGACGAACGCGTTCGGCGTGGTGACCGATCCACAGACGCACCGAAAGTTCTATGTGGGGCACGCCACCTCGATGCCGGCCGCCACGATACTCGACGCGGAGCTCACCGTGGGCCTGCCTCGGCCGGTGACGGCCGCCACCGGCATGGACGCCCTCACCCACGCGCTGGAGTCCTATCTGTCCGCGCGCCCCAACTCGTGGTCGGACGGGATCGCGCTTCAGGTCATCCGGATGGTCAAGGCCAGCCTGCCGCGGGCCATCGACGACGGTGGTGACCTCCAGGCCCGATCAGAGATGCTCCTCGCGGCACACATGGCCGGCGTCGCCATGGCCAGCACCGGGCTCGGCATCTGCCACGCGATCGGCCATTCGCTCGGCGGCCGATGGAACATCGCGCACGGCGTGACGCTGACCATGGTCCTCCCGGACGTGCTGCGCTTCAACCTGCCGGTCCGTATCGAGCGGATGGCCGGCATCGCCTTCGCCCTCGGCGTGGGCGACACCGGCGCGGACACGCCCAGGAACGCCGCCGCCGCCATCGACGCGGTCGCCGAGCTTCGTGATCGCGTCGGCCTGACCCAGCGACTGTCTGACTTCGGCGTCACCGAGGCGGACCACCCGCGGATAGCCGCCGACGCCCTCGACGACGAGGTCCTGGTCAACACCCCCCGCCACCCAACCGTCTCAGATATCACCGCGATACTCGCCGCTGCCTGATTCACCAGGCAACATCGTCGGCCAGGATTCCCCGGGGGACGGGAAGGTGAACCAGTTTGCCGTCTTTGATCCAGTCGAAGGGCGGGGTGAGGATCAGGTACCTCCCCGACTGGTCAGCGTGAACTATCCCGGGACTCCAAGGCGTCGGCCGCAGGGAGAGCATCTGGGCTAGTTCGTGCCCGGAGAAGCTGACCAGCCGGATCAGGATCCGGCCGCCACTGCCGCTGCCTGGCACTGTCATGACGATCAATGTGCCCGGCGCTGGTCCGGCCAGTGCTTCGAGCAGGCAGTCGGTGCAGTGCCCGTCGCTGGTGAGCAGTCGGCTGTGCGCCTGGAGCGATCCGCCCGCACTGGAGGTGTCCAGCGCCAGTACCCCGCGGTCGTAGGGGTAGCCGCCGTTTGCGGCGGCCCACACATACGTGACGATGAGGGTCCGGCTGTCGGCCCAGGACAGACTTGGTGTCACTTGGTCAGGTTCATCACGCGGATCACGCCGGTTGTGTCCAGGTCGGGCCGTGAGCACGCGCCGTCACGGATGAATGCCGCCTGGGTGCCGTCCGGCGTTACGGAGATCGAGTCGACCTGGCCATATACCTGCGCGCCCACTGATCGGAAACCGCTGATGTGGCCGTTGGCCGTGATGGTCAGCTGGTAGAACCTGGTGAGAATCCCCGACGGACAGTTATAGCGGTAACCCGCCAGCACGAACGTATGGTCGTTCGCCGCAGACAGCCCGCCGGCGACCAAGCCGCCTGGCAGCGGCGGAGCGGTCGCGGTCAGCTTGCCGTCGCTGGTGCGCCGTATCTGTATCTGGTCGGCGCGGCCGTTGACGAAGCCTACGGTGACGAAGAACTTTGGCGGTGCCGTGATGGCACTTGGTGATGCGGCCGGAGGGCGGCCGGCCGTTCTGCCGAAGCTCCGGACGGCGAGGACGGACACCATGGCGATGGCGACGACGCAGGCCGCCGCGGCCAGCGGGATGAGCCAGCGCTCTGAGCACCTGTCTACGGTCGTCGGACAGCAACACGGCTTCTTCCGTCGACAAGGGCGGGCACGGGGACTCTCGCTCGGCATGCCGGCGGATCAGCACGCGACGGCGGATGAACGATCGGCTGCGGTTGATGACCGCGCTACGCAGGTACGGCAGGGCTTCGCCGTTCATCGCGGTGGCACGCTGTACGTGGCCGGTTTCATGTACACCACACGAACTGCGCTCCATATTGGTTGCTCGCTGAATGGGGAAAACTAATGCCGTGCCGGCAACGCTGCTCACCCGCATAGGCGAACTTGTCACCAATGAGGGTGATCTAGGGAGCTTCACCGCCATCGACAACGCCGCGCTGATCATCGAGGACGGGGTGATCGCCTGGACCGGGCCGTCGTCCCGGGCGCCGGCCGCGGATTCCTTCGTCGACGTGGGTCGGCGTGCGGTGCTGCCCGGGTTCGTGGATTCGCACGCGCATCTGGTCTTCGGTGGTGAGCGCAGCACCGAGTTCGCGGCCCGGATGGCGGGACGGCCGTACGCGGCCGGCGGAATCCTGACCACGGTCAAGGCGACCCGGGCGGCCACCGACGTGGCACTGCGGGCCAACCTGCGGCGGTTGGTGAACGAGATGCGAGGCCAGGGGACTACCGCGTTCGAGTGCAAGTCCGGCTATGGGCTCACGGTCGCCGACGAGGCACGAGGAGTCAGGCTCGCCGCCGAGGTCACGCCGGAGGTCACGTTTCTGGGCGCGCATGTGGTGCCGCCAGAGTTCACCGCGGACGTGGCCGGTTATGTGGACCTGGTGTGCGGGCCGATGCTGGTGGCGTGCGCGCCGCACGCCAGGTGGATCGATGTGTTCTGCGAGGACGGTGCGTTCGGTCCGGATGCGGCGAGGACGATCCTGGCCGCCGGGCAGGCGGCGGGCCTGGGCGGCCGGGTGCACGGCAACCAGCTCGGCCCTGGGCCGGGAGTCCGGGTCGCCGCCGAGGCGGGAGCGGCGACCGTGGATCACTGCACCTACCTGACCCCCGGGGACGTCGATGCGATCGTATCCAGCGGGCTGGTCGCGACCCTGCTGCCCAGTGCTGAGTTCTCCACCCGGCAGCCATACCCGGACGCTCGCCGGCTGCTGGACGCGGGCGCGACCGTGGCGCTGGCCACCGACTGCAATCCTGGTTCCTCGTTCACATCCAGCATGTCGTTCTGCATCGCGCTGGCGGTCAGGGAGATGCGGATGACCACGGAGGAAGCGGTCTGGGCCGCCACGGCCGGCGGAGCCCGGGCCCTGCGGCGGACCGACATCGGGCACCTGGGCGCGGGCGCTCGCGCCGACCTGATCCTGCTGGATGCTCCCTCCCATTCCTACCTCGCCTACCGTCCGGGTGTCCCGCTGATCGCCGCCGTCTGGCAAGGCGGAAACCTGGTCTCGGGAAGCCCGTGATAGGGGCCGGGGCGGCTATGGGCTGGCGGG
>JAFARZ010000316.1 GCA_019245115.1 Streptosporangiaceae bacterium
CATGCCCGCTTCTGGTCGGCCTACCAGGCGGCCGGCGGCGCCGGCGGCGTCGGTGGCCGGGCCGGCGACGCCCTGCGGGCGCGGGCCAGAGGCTGGGCACTGAACCTCGCGATCGTGTTCCTGGCCCACTCCGAAGACAATCCGGTACTCCGGGAGGTCGGCCGCCGCGCCCTCGGCACCGCGCTGGAGGACCAGCCGGACCATTCGGATAAGAGCCGGGCGCACCGGTCGGGGTGTAGAGAGTGAAGGTGCAACGCTCACGGACGCCTCACGTCCCGCCAGTCTCCGCGGCGTGGTGACCGCTCCCGCAACTAATCGCCGGAACGGACGTGCGGATCCGGCTATCGTTTCGGCCAGCGCCAGGCCGGCCCGTCGAGCGGCTCCCGTCCGGCCACGCGGGTTTCGCCGAAGTCCTTGATGAGCTCGATGGTGCTGGCGGGGGTTCCGGCTTCCTCCGTCGCGCGGTGCAGCGCGTTGATCAGTGTCTGGGAGTGCGAGACCGCGATGATCTGCGAGCGTGCCGCGGCGGCGGTGATCAGCTGTGCCAGTGGGACCAGCAGTTGCCAGTGCAGGCTGGTCTCGGGCTCGTTGAGGACGAGGAGGCCTGCCGGGCGGGGCGCGAGCAGCGCCGCGGCCCACAGCAGGTAGCGCAGCGTGCCATCCGACAGTTCGGCCGCGCTCAGCGGCCTGAGCAGGCCGTGCTGGTGCAGCCGCAGCCCGAGCCGGCCCCCGCCCTCGCTTTCGACGGTGATGCGGCTGCCGGGGAAGGCCAGGTCGATGGCCTGGTCCAGGGCGGCGGCGTCGCCGGTCTCGCGGATCGTTTGCAGCGCGGCGGCGACGTCTGCCCCGTCGTGGCTCATCACCGGCGTCCGCGTGCCGATCTGGCTGGCGCGGGCGGGCGCCGCGGCGTCGGTCCTGATGTGGTCATAAAACCGCCAGGACCGGATCTGCTCGCGCACCCGGAGCACCTCGGGGGCCTGGCGGGGATCGGCGAACTCGCTCAGCATGCTGTCATACGGCCGGATCTGGTACGGCCCGGACCACGTGCGGCCATCGCCGCGGATGCGGACGATGCCGTTGTCCCTTTCGCACAGCACCGCCGCCGGCCGCAGCAGCGGGCCGTTCCAGATGCTCTCCCGCTTGATCTCCGGATCCAGGGCGAAAACGCTCTGGCCGCCCCCCACTGGGAGGCCGAAGTCGATGGCGTAACTGAAATCATCCCCGCCGAAGCCGAGCCGCAAGGATACTGACCTGGCACGCACGACGCCCTGCACCGGATAAACGCCTTCCCGCACGGCCCGCCCGATCGTCTCAGGACCCGCCCATAGCGTCGACGGCAGGCCGCCCTCCCGGGCCAGCGCGGCGACCGCCCCGTTGCGAGCCGCGCCGGCCAGCAGCCGCAGCGCCCGGTACAGGCTTGACTTGCCGGTGCCGTTGGCCCCGGTCACCACGGTGAGGGGAGCGAGCGGGACGATCAGGCGCCGCAGCGACCTGTAGTTCTCCACCGCCAGCGTGGCTATCACCAGCCCGACGCTATCAACGCGCCATGCCGCAGGCGACAGGGCCGCGCTGCGGTCACCGGAGAACTACGGCCTTGATACGGCGAAGAGGACGTAGCCATATGTGAGGTGTACTACTGGCTACCGAGGGTAATGAGCGCGCCATGACAACGCCTCCAGTGCCAGAGCCGACACCACCCGCGCCGATAGCGCCCGAGCCGGTTCCTCCAGCCCCCACCCCCACTCCGCCAAGCCCGGATCCCGCCCCCTCACCGGTTCCTCCAGTCCCCACGCCGGAGCCGCCAGACCCCACGCCTCCCTTTCCTCCCGAGCCGGATGGCCCTAACGCTTGATAATTACAGCCGTCCCGCAGCTCCACGGATGATCTCGTCTATGCCCATGGTCAGCAGGCCAGTGGCCATCCGGTGCTGGCCAAGCTGGTCATCAAAGGCACCAGCTCCTCCACCGGCTGTGGCTGGCTTGCGGTCCGGGGCTGCCCTCGACCGCTTGTCAGCGAGGCTGCGGTCCGGGCGCTGCCAGCGCCTCCTCCACGGTGGGGGCCGGCGGTAGCCGACGGTCTAGCCCGGTCAGGCGGAACACTTTGAGGATCTTCGGGCGGGCGCAGACCACGTGCACGCTGGTGCCGTGCGCCGAAGCGCGGTTGGCCGCGCCGACCAGTGCGCTGAGCCCAGCCGAGTCGATGAAGGTGACCTGGTCCAGGTCGATCACCAGATGGCGGCTGCTGGCCGCCAGTTCGGAAAGGCGCTCACGCAGCCGGGTCGCGGTGAAAATGTCGACCTCCCCGGCGACTGTCGCAATTGCGCGGTCCCGTTCGCTGCGAACCCCGATGGTCAGTGCGTCGCCCATAGCCAACCTCCAGCCCGGCGTAGCAGTTGTCCTGCCTGAGGCCGGTGCGGCTGGTATCACCCTGCTCGCTCCCGGTCCCAACTTGGTACCGCTGCCCGCCGTGCTGCGGCCAAAACCTCGAGCCGCTCGCGGGCGCCTGCGCTGGCTCATGGGGCTGGGCGATCACGGAGACTAGTACCGGCGACGGGAGCGTCGGGCTATCCCGGCGAGGATCAGCAAGATGATGCCCACGGCGATCGCGATGTACCCGCGGATGTGATGGTGACCCTGCCCGTGGAGGGCGTGGCCAGGAAAAAACGAGGGCAGTGAGTGGATAGGCTCTACCAGGTAGATGACGCCCGCCACCACGGCCAGGATGCCGAGCACCACCAGCACGAACCTAATCAACCACGACATCTCAGGCCTCCTTCTGTGGCAGCCCATGCTAGGCCTGTCGGCCACCAGCCCGGCCAGTCCGGCCGGTGGCAGGTATAGACCCGACAGTGCTGCAGAGTGACGTTCAGCACAAGAAGCAAACGGCAGCATCCGAGCACAACATGCTGACCTGTCCGGCAGGGACACGAAGATAACCGCACATGGTTGTTATGAAGGTGATCGTGAGGCACCAAGATCGAGGCGCGGCCTCGATCACCTGCATAACAGGCATTATGCCGGCCGGAGGCGTAGTGACCTGATCTTCGATCACCGGCATAATGCGGATGAGAGTGGGTGCAAAGCAAATATCTCAGCGCGCATTATGAGGCTTTCCAACGATGCCGCTATTGCGGGTTTTCCGCTCCCCGCTGGTGCTGCTCTGTGACATCGATTATGACTATGTGAGCTACTGCCACACCCGAGGCGGTCGGTCCGATCGGACTTGGGCGTAGCGTATCCCGGTAACTCGGAATTGAATGACCATACCGGCGCCGCTGTCGATATACCCGCCGCAGTCCGGGGGCGCCCAGTGCGTCGCCACCTAGGTCCGCCCATTCTCGGAAAAGTTGAGATTCTTTCGCAGATGGGTGGTACTGTCCTGGTCGCGGGTTGACCCAGCCCGCCTGGGAACTGAGGTAATCCGGCCCGGAAAGCGGGACGAGCGGGAGGACCACATGCGTATCCGTCTGTCGGGGATTGTCCTGGTTGCGTGCGCCGCCATTGCGTCCGCCGGGCCCCTGCTGGCCGCGCCGATGACCGCTGCGGCGGCCACGTCGGCGCCGACGTCACGTGCGTCGGCCCACCCAGCGGCCTACGTTCCGATCCGGGGCGCGAAGGGAACCGGCGCCGACCGGGTGTTCACCAACATGGACTACAACGGCGGCCCGGTGATGCCGTCGAACACCGATTACATGGTGCTCTGGAGCCCGTCAGGCCTGTCTGCGTACCCGGCGGGCTATGTCTCAGGTCTCCGGACCTTCTTCACGGACCTGGCCCACGACAGCGGCGGCCATCAGAACGTCGATTCGGTGTCGGCCCAGTACAACGACCTGACAGGCGCCTTCTCGCGGTACCAGACGACCTTCGGCGGTGCGCTGGTCGACACCGCCCCGTATCCGCCGACCGAATGCCCGGCGACCCCGCCGGTGACCGCGTGCCTGACCGACCCCCAGATCCAGACAGAGCTCACGCGGTTCGTCACCTCCCTCGGCCTGAAGACCGACCTCAGCCACGAGTACTTCCTGCTCACGCCTCCGAATGTCGAGAGCTGCTTTAGCAATGACCAGAACGCGAGTCCGCCCTTCGGTGGCTGCTCGGCCGGTGAGCCCCGCAACCTTGTGGCCTTTTGCGCGTACCACCAGAACACCAGCCTGTCGCCGATGCTGATCTATGCCAATGACCCGTTCGACGCCACCAACCCCTTGTGCCAGGACGGGAACAATCCCACCGGCAACATCGCCGGCGGCGAGATCAACGGCGGACTCAGCCACGAGCAGAACGAATCGGTCACCGATCCGGTGCCCAACGACGCCTGGACCAACGGCGCCGGGGCCAACCAGGGACAAGAGGTCGGCGATCAGTGCGTCGGCATGATGGGCACCCCGCTGGGGACGGCGCCCAACGGCGCCAAGTACAACCAGGTGATCAATGGCCACTTCTACTGGTTCCAGGAGGAGTGGAGCAACCAGACCCATTCGTGCCTGCAGCGGCTCACGCCGACGGAGGCACGGCCGCACGCAAGGTTCACGGTCACCGCGGGCTCCGGGCTGACGCTGAACTTCGACGCCCGCGGCTCGAGTGCACCGGGCGGTGTTGCCGAATACGTCTGGCAGTTCAACGACGCCTTCGGCGCGCAGACGGTCGAGCAGACGACGCCGACAATCTCGCACACCTTCCCGTCTGCGGGCGCCTACTCCGTAGGCCTGACCATCATGGGCCACGACGGCACGTCCACAGGCAACGGCGGCATCGTCACCACAGGCCAGAGCGGGATCACCCCCGGCTTCACCTTCGGACCGAAGCACGCGCGGGCAGGACATCCAGTGAGCTTCTCCGCGCTGGGCACCGTCAGCGCGCAGCCGGTGATGACATACCTCTGGGAATTCGGCGACGGCACCACCGGTTCGGGCCAGTCTCCGACGCACGTGTACAGCCGGCCGGGACGCTACACCGTCAAGCTGGTGATGTTTAGCGGCGTCGGATCGGCGTTCCCTGGAGCTGGCGCCAGCCCCATATCCACGCAGTCACTGACGGTCATCGGATAGCCGGCGCGGATCCGCCCAGGCCCATCTCAAACAGATTCGCCAGCGGTGCCGCGCCCGTCCGCACATCGTCCAGCACCGCCACCGAACAAAGGAATCCACCAGCGGCGCGCTTGACCGGGCAACCGAGTCAGGCGCGCCGCGCCGAGATCAAGGGCCCTCACTCGACCGAGTGCCGGGGCCCGCTCATCGCCGCCCACCGCCAGCTAACCAAAAGGTCTTTTGCGGGTTACTGGAACCGCCCGCCTGCCGGAGCCGTCCAAGGACATGGCGAGCGCGCGACGGGAGAACCAGTGTTGTTCCACGGCTTTGCTCAAAACCATCGGCTGATGGCAGTTGTAGTGGCGGTATTTGTCGTCAGCATCATGACGTCCGCCGGGTGCGGGACGACTGCGTCCCGCGCTGGCGGCCCCGTCGCTGGCGGCCCTACGGTGATCGTGGTGCACGATGCCGCCAATGGCAAGGCCGTGTCCGCCAGGGCCGGAGATCGGATCGAGCTGATCCTCTCAAGCAGCTACTGGCATGTGACCGGCAGTTCGGCGCCAAGCGTGCTACGGCAGAATGGACCACCCGTGCTGCTATCCAGGCCGAGTAGCTGTCCTGACCTACCCGGCCTCGGCTGCGTTCCCGTGCGGGCCGATTTCACTGCCCTCACCGACGGCAGGGCTGAAATCATGGCCAGCCGTTCTGCCTGCGGTGAGGCTCTGCGATGCAGGTTGGACCAGACACGGTTTACTGTCATCGTCGTCGTCCGGAACTAGAGCTTACCCAGGAGCTCTCGGTCATCCGCGCCTGGGTGGCGGCTGCTGCCGGTGCTCACCACCACCCAGGCTCAGCGACAGACGCGATACCGGATGTGGGTGGCCTCCGGCGTGTCGATCACCCGGACGATCTCCAGCTCGACACGCGACGGCAGCACGTCGAACAGCCGGCGGCCGCCGCCGAACAGCACCGGGACCTGGTGGATCTGCACTTCATCCAGCACCCCGGCCTCCAGCGCCCGCTGCGCCGTGTAGGCGCCATGCACCAGCACGTTCCGGTCCCCGGCGGCGGCTTTTGCCTGCGCCATCGCACTTTCGATCCCATCGGTCACGTACCTCACCAGCGGATAGTCCGCGACGGACGGGCCGGGCGGCCGGTGGCTGGGCACGAAGATCGGGACACCGTGGTGATCGCCGCCATAGTGGCCGGCCTGCTCCACGGTCCGCCGACCCGCCAGCACCGCACCGGTCGCGTTCATCTCGTCGAGGAACTCCGCGGACGCCTTGGACGGCCCGGTCCCGGACGGCCCGGAGTCGCCGTACCACTCGTGCAGCCGCATGAAACCCTCGCCGCCGGGGGTGCCTGGTTCGTCGTTCGGACCCGCGATGTACCCGTCGAGCGACATCGACATGTAGAGCACTGATGCAGACACCCCGGCCCCCGGTGGTCTCGATCCTGGCTGGTTTGGTTGCTAGGACGACCCTGGCAGGAGCCGGTCATGACGACAAGATCCACTCCGGTGGGCAAAAAGTAGGACCAATTCTGTGGTGTCGTGATGTGGCTGGACGCCGATCCGGATGTGGTTCCGCGCCGGCCGTGCCAGGCATGTGCTCCCCGCCTGGAACATGGTCCGCTGTTCCGAACCACCGGCGCTACTATTACGTTGACTGATATATTGGTCGACGTATTAGGAGGGCGGATGACCGTGGGCAGACGGGCCGGCCGGGCCGGGCAGGACGTGCTGCGGAGGGCCGGCGAGGCGTCGGTGCTGGTCCTGATCAGCCTGGCCGGCGGACCCAAGCACGGTTACGCCCTGATCCAGGACATCAAGGAACTCGCCGACGTCGAGCTCGGGCCCGGCACGCTGTATGGTGCGCTGGACCGGCTCGAGCGGCTCGGCTTGATCGAGTCGCTGCCCGCCGACGACCGG
The DNA here is from genome assembly GCA_019245115.1 of Streptosporangiaceae bacterium. GTDB lineage: Bacteria > Actinomycetota > Actinomycetes > Streptosporangiales > Streptosporangiaceae > JAFARZ01. The sequence goes on from JAFARZ010000316.1 coordinate 6,954, forward strand.
CGCCATCCCTACCGCATTACCGCGCCGGGGGCGGCGGCGCTGCGCGTGCACCTCGATTCGGTTGAGCGAGTCAGCGCGGCCGGACGGCTGCGGCTGCAGCTGGGCGGCATCTGATGAATGACCCCCGGGCGGCCCGGCTGGTCCAGACCGTGCTGCGGTGCTACCCGGCCCGCTGGCGGCGCCGGCACGGGGACGAGGCCGCCGAGCTGGCTGCGCTGCTCATCAGGGACGGGAGCGCGGCGGGCTCGATCGCCTGGAGCTACCTGGCAGGCGCGGCGCGGGAGTGGCTGACGCCGCGCCCCGGCCGGCCCCTGAGCACGGTGGCGTGCGCGCTGCTGGTCGCGGCCTGTTCGCTGGGCGTCTCGGTGGGGCTGCTGGCCTCGGCGGGGCCGGCCCGGGCGGCCAGCACGAGCCCGGCGCACGGACGAGTGCATTGCCCGCCTGCGCCCGTTCCGGGCGTGATCCCCGCCATGGGCCGCCCGCAGGCGATCATCTGGGAAGCCGGGCATGGCCGGTCCTGCTGACGCCGGCCCTGCCGGGGCGGAGCCGGTCGAGGCGGAGCCGGTCGAGGCGGGGCCGCGGCGGCGCCGGCGGTGGAGGCGGGCGCTGGCTGAGACGGCCATCATGATCCTGGTGGCGGTGCTGCTGACCGGCCTGGTGCGGGCGTTCGCGTTCCAGACCTTCTGGATCCCCTCATCGTCCATGGTGCCGACGCTCGGCGTGTACGACCGGGTCCTGGTGCAGAAGGCGTTCTTCACCTGGCATGACGTGCGCGAGGGCAACATCGTGGTGTTCAGCCACCCGCCGCTGGACGAGTGCGGCGGACCACAGGAGGACGGCGACCTGGTCAAGCGCGTCATCGCGCTGCCGGGGCAGACGATCTACTCGTCGGGCAACAGCGTCTACGTGAACGGGCGGCGGCTGGCTGAGCCCTACCTGCCGCACTACGACCCGCTCGGGCCGCCGATTGCGAGCAGCCAGCACCCCTACCGGATACCGCCCGGCGAGTTCTACGTGCTGGGCGACAACCGGGCCGACTCATGCGACAGCCGGTACTGGGGGCCGATCAAGGGCTCGAGCGTCGTCGGCAGGGTGGTGCTGACGTTCTGGCATGACGACCACCCCGACTTCCACGGGTTCTGATCCCGGCCGCGGTCACCCGGAGCTCCTAGCCAGGACCGCGTGGCCCGCGGCGAGCCGCTGCTGAGCTACATCACCGACCACAGCTTCGACATCTACCTGACGACAACGCCCTGCGCGTCGGCGCGGTGAGCAACCTGACCCTGTAGCCTCAAGGCCAATGACCGATCTGGCGCATGACTATCTTGACCTCGACAGCCTGCTAACGGCCGATGAGCAAGCGCTGCGCGGGCGCGTCCGTGCGTTCGTCGATGAGCGGATCCGCCCGAACATCGCCCGCTGGTACGAGGCC
>JAFARZ010000059.1 GCA_019245115.1 Streptosporangiaceae bacterium
GAAGGGAACCGCCTCGACGCACCAGCTGCCAGGCTCCCTTTCGGCCAGTTCCCTCCGCGACAGCAGGGCGGGGATCCCTTGCGGGTCGAACATCTCTATCGCATGCCAGTACCGCAGGACATCGGCCTTCCGCTCCCAGTCACCCGCCGTCACGCGCTCATTGTCGCTAAGTAATCTGGTGGGCGCTAGACGTAGCCAAAATCGTAAGAAGTCAGCAATCGCGACGTCACCGAGTAGAGCGCCGTTCTACTTGCCGTAATGAAACCTACATACCGCGATCTCAACCCCGTCCTCGCCTACCCGGTAGACGAGACGGTGCTCCTGGGTGATCCTGCGGGACCACCATCCAGCCCACTCGTGCCGCAGAGGCTCAGGCTTCCCGATCCCCGTGTTCTCCTTCCGGGAGATGTCCTCGATGAGCTGGTTGATTCGCTTGAGGATCTTGCGGTCCTGGGTTTGCCAGTAGAGGTAGTCTTCCCATCCGTCATCGGAGAAGGTGACCTTCACACGTCGTCCTCGTCGGCATCAATGAGCTCGTGCATCTGGCCGCGCCCATCGTTCAACTGTTCGATGGAGCGGGAAATCCGCCGCCGGTTCGCCGGGCTGGCCATGAGGTAAAGGGTTTCCCGCATGGACTCGTACTCCCGCTGGGGAAGCATGACGACGTTCTCGCCACCAGGCCGGGTGATGACGACCTCTTCCTGGTCGTTGATCACCGAATCCAGGGTGGCCGCATAGTTGGCCCTGGACTCCGACATCGACATGACCTTCATGACCCACCTCCGTATGTACATGATATTGTACACTTTGCTTGAGGCAAGGCGGTAACTGGCCGGGCAGCCGTGGTGTGTCGTAGACAGCTGGCGGGCCGTCGCCGTCGAAACTCAGGCCCATGAAGCGCAACGTCTCCTCGTTGACACGTTCCCACAAGAAGCGCAGCACCGAGCCGTCCGGGTCGGGCACATCCACGACGGCCTCGTCCGGGCCCCGTTCCCGGATCGGGCTGTGCTCAATGCCCAGCCGATCGCACTTGGCGGCGAGGCCAGCCAGGGCCTCCCGGCTGATCATGTGCAACGCAACGACATCAAACCCGGCCAGGTTGGGCCGGCTGGCGCAGAACCGGCGTTCCCTCAGCGCGATGAGGAAGCCAGCCTCCGGGCTGCGCAACGCGGCTCCGCGCAGGGCGCCTTGTTCCACGAACTCCCGGCACGGCACCAGGTCGAGGAGCCTGGCATACCAGGCCACGCTGCGTCCCAGGTTGGTGACCGGGATCTTGACGTGATGGACCCTGGTCGTTCCGATACTCACGACGTCCTGCCCCTTGATGGTCGCCACGGCCACACCGACCATGTTAGTGATCCGGATCAACAGGCAGCCTGTTTCATTGGCGTGAGCTCACGGCTGAGGATCTCCAGCTGGATCTCGTCGGCCCCGCCGCCGATGCGCAGGACGCGGACGTCGCGGTAGTGCCGGGCCACCGCCGATTCCTCGAGGTAGCCCGAGCCGCCGAAGATCTGGACCGCGGCGTCCACGATGCGCCCGGCCGCCAGCGCGGTGTGGTACTTGGCCATGGCCACCGACCGGGCCGCCTGCGGGTGGCCGGCGCCCAGCCGCTGCGCGGCTCGGTAGGTCATCAGCCGCGCCGCCTCCAGCTCGACGGCCATGACCGCGAGCTTGTGCCGTACGCTCTGCAGGCCGGTGAGCGGGGCGCCGAACGCCTCCCGGGTGCGGGCGTGCCCGGTGGCCAGGCGCAGGCATTCGGCGGCGTGGCCCAGGCCCATGGCCGCCAGCGCGATCCGTTCCAGCTGGAAGGCGTGCATGACCTGGTAGAAGCCGCGGTTCAGCTCGCCCAGCACCGCGGTGGCGGGCACCGCGACCTCGTCCAGGATGACCTCGCGGGTGTCGGCGGCGTGCCAGCCCAGCTTCGGCAGTGGCTCGCCGAATGACAGCCCAGGGGCCGGCGCGTCGACCAGGAAGGTGCTGATCCCGCGCCGGCCGGCGTCCGGGGCGGTCTTGGCGGCCACGATGAGCACGCTGGCCGGCCCGGCGTTGGTGATGAACATCTTGCGGCCGGTCAGCCGCCATCCCGCGCCGTCGCGGACGGCCGAGGTGGTGATGGCGGCCACGTCCGAGCCCGCGGCCGGTTCGGTGACGGCGATCGCAGCGACGCTGTCCCCCCGGGCCAGGGCGGGCAGGTAGGCGGCCCGCTGCCCGGCGGAGCCGTAGGCGACGATGTGAGGCGCCGCCATGTACGCGCTGACCAGCGGGCTTACCGCGATGCCGCCGCTGGCCCTGGCCAGCTCCTCGGCCAGCAGGGCCACCGCCAGCTGGTCGCCGCCGCTGCCGCCGTGCTCCTCCGGGATCAGCAGGCCGAGCAG
>JAFARZ010000062.1 GCA_019245115.1 Streptosporangiaceae bacterium
GGAGCTGGTTGAAGGTGAAGAGGTGGAGGCCGGCCACGCCGGCCGACGGATCCTCCAGCACCGAGGCGGCACGGTCCAGGAAGCGATCCGGGCTGTAGCCGCCGGGGAGGAAGAAGCGCAGCAGCCAGCCGGGATGGCGGGTGATGAACCGCGCCGACTCCGACGCGCCCGCGACCGCCGCCATCCGTACCAACCGGTTTCGTTCCACCGGCCCGGCCAGCCCCACGTACAACGGCAGGCCAACGCCGCGGGCCCGGATCCGGGTGATCCAGGCCGCCAGCCGGGAGGAGTCGAAGCACACGTTCGAAACGATGTAGGTGGCGAAGCGCCGTTTGTCCCACATCGCCTGGATGGTGAGGTCATCGCTGATCTTCGGGTGACTCTCCGGGTATCCGGTGATTCCCACCTCGCCGAACGGCGAACCCATCTCGGCCAGCCGCTCCAGCAGAACGAGCGCACTGTCGAACCGCCCGGCCGGATCCGCCGCATCCCCGCCCGGCACGAACACATCGGAAATCCCGCATTCCCGCAACCGGGCCACGATTTCCGCAAGGTGCGCGTCATCTACCACCGAACGCGCTGCGAGGTGCGGCACGACCCGGTATCCATGACCGGCCAGCCGGCAGGCGAGATCGAGTGTCGGCCCGAGCCCTTTCACCGGCGACGCGGTTACAGTGACGGTCTGACCAGCGGGAATCCAGTCGAGCACGGCTTGCTCAACACCCCGCGAGGGGAACACCTCCCACCGCACGTCCAGCAAGCTCATGCGGCCACCAGCTGTTCCAGCTCGCGCTCCAGCCGGCTCACGCCGACATCGATACGGGTCAGCGGCAGCCCGAACAGCCCAGCCACCCGCGACGCCTCGGCCACCAACGACGACGAAGGCGACTGCGCCAGCCACACCAGCCGCCGGTAGTGCCCGAAGTAGTCCGGCCACAGCCCGGGGTACCGATCCAGGCCCAGCCCTTCGATCACGAGCCGATCGAAGCCCCGCAGCAGGAAGTCAGTCAGCACATACGTGCCGGGCTCGGCGGCAAGCAGCCTACGAAGACGCGCCGGACCGGCGAACACGTCGTAACAGTGCAGGCCCGGCAGCCGCCGCACGCCATACCGGGCACAAATCGCATCCAGCGCTCCGTAGGTGCCGCAGTCGGCGTAGGCCAATGCCACCGAATGACCGCGTCCCAGGGCGCACACCACCGCCCGTTCGGCGCTCAAGACGATTTTCTGGGGTTGGTTGTGGAGAACGGCCGGCAGGGACCGCACGAACACCGGCCAGCCGCGGCGAGAGACGATGTCCCGGACATGCCCGGCCAGAGCCCCGCAGGCCACCACCTCAACCAGAGAGGAACGATAGCTGGCCGACGAAACGGTCGTTGAAGTCGGCGCGGTCGGAGAGCTCGACATACCTCACCTCCTCCAGCAGCGCCAGGCCGCCGGCCCGCTCGCGCAGGCTGAGCAGCGCCATCTTCGCGCCCTCGCCGGCCACGTTGCCGGCCGGGACCACGCGTTGGGCCGGCACCGAAGGCACCAGGCCGATGCGGATCGCCGATGCCGGGGACAGGTAGCTGCCGAAGGATCCGGCCAGCAGTACCTGCTTGACATCGGCTTCGGTGAGGCCGGCCTCCTCCAGCAGGATCCGCCAGCCGGTGGCGATGGCCGCCTTGGCGAACTGGAGCTCGCGGACGTCGCGCTGGGACAGGTAGATGCTGTCGGTCAGCATGAACACCCGTTCCTGGCCGACGGTGGTGAGCCGGTCGGCCAGGCCGGGGGCCGCGACAGCGGCCTCATCAGCCGAGACGAACCGTCCAGAGGCGTCCAGCAGCCCCACCCGCACCAGGCCGGTGACCGCGTCGACCAGGCCGGAGCCACACAACCCCTGAGCATGCGCGACGTCTCCGATAACCTTCAGCTCGACCGAGCCGGGGGTCATCGTGACCACCTCGATGGCGCCGGGAGCCGCCCGCATGCCGCACCGGATCGCCGCGCCCTCGAAGGCGGGGCCGGCCGGGGCGGCGGTGGCCAGCAGCCAGTCCCGGTTGCCCAGCACGATCTCGCAGTTGGTCCCGATGTCGATGAACAGCCGCACCCGCGGGTCCCGGTCCATGCCGCTGGCCAGCAGGCCCGCGGTGATATCCCCGCCCACATACGCGCCGAAGGCGGGAAACACCACGGCCCGGCCCCGCGGATGCGCGGTTATCCCCAGGTCGCTCGCCAGTACCTCTGGATACAGCCGGGTGGACATGATGAACGGGGCCATCCCCAGCGGCTCGGGATCGATCCCCAGCGCCAGGTGCGTCATGGTCGCATTGCCGGCGACCGCTATCTCGTAGACCTCCCACGGCGCGACGCCGCCCGCGCGGCACACCGCGTCCCCGAGTTCGGCCAGCGTCTCGTGGGCCAGGTCGCGCAGCTTGTCCAGAGCGCCGGGGTCCATCATCGTGGCGCTGATCCGGGTGATGACGTCGGCGCCGAACGGCTGCTGCTTGTTCAGCATGGATTCCACAGCCACCGGCGTGCCTGTGGACAAGTCCAGCAGCGTGGCCACCACCGTGGTGGTGCCGAGGTCGAAGGCGATGCCGAACATCCGGTCCGTGGTGTCGCCCGGCTCCACGGCTATCAGCAGGTCGTCCACGACCACGGCGGTGACCTTGTAATCGGCTTCGCGCAGCGTGCGGCCGAGGGTGCGCAGCACGGCCAGTTCGGCGCGCGGCTCCAGGTCTTCCAGCGCGGCCAGCACCCGCTCCAGGTCGGTGGCCTGATCCCGCAAAGAGGGCTCGGCCAGTTCCAGGTACCGCTTCACCACGGCGGGCCGGAGGATGACCTGCCGGCCCACGCCGACCGTGGCGGCCTTGGGCCTGGTGGTCAGCGGGGGGACCTCGACGGTCGCGTCCCTGGTCGCGCTGGTACGGCAGGCCAGGCGCCAGCCATCGCGCAGCTCCTGGGTGCTGTATGCCCTTATATCCAGACTTGTCGGGGCGGGCGGATTGTCGGCGATCCGGATGCGGCATTTCTTGCACGTGCCATGTCCGCCGCACGTGGAGTCGATCGCGATCCCGTTCCAGCTCGCCGCGTCGAACAGGGTCACGCCGTACGGAACCCGGATCGGCCGTTCATTAAACAGCAGATTCACACGAACGGGCGGTGGTGCTTCCGTCATCGTCATGCTTGTCGCGCGCGGTAGCCGGCGATCCAGCTGGCGCCCCACTCGTCGCGGCCGAGGACAAGATCGGCGGCCTTGACCGAGCGAACCGCCTGCGGCGTGCGGGCGTCCATGATCGCGCTGGTCAGGCCGTGCGACATCGCGATCGGCAGGAACGCGGAGCTGATCGTGTGCCGGTCCGGCATGCCGAACGACACGTTGGACGCGCCGAGCGTCATGTTGACGCCGAACTCGTCGCGGATCATCGCGATGGTTTCCAGCGTGCGGGTCGGGTGCAGGGTGTCCGCGCCGACCGGCATGGCCAGCGGGTCGATCACGATGTCTTCGATCGCGATGTGATACTTCTCGGTGGCGATGCGGATGAGCTTGCGGGTGAGCTCCAGGCGGCGCGCGGGCTCTTCGGGGATCTCCGCTTCGTCGTTCGGCAGGCCGATCACGGCCGCGTCGTAACGCTTGACCAGGGGCAGGATGGCGTCGAGCCGCTCGTCTTCGGCGGTCACCGAGTTGACCAGGGCCTTGCCCTGGTAGGCGGCCAGGCCGGCGTCGAGCACCTCGACGATCGAGGAATCGATGACCAGCGGCAGGTCGGTAAGGCTCTGGATCAGCTTGACCGCGCGGGTCATCAGGGCGGCCTCATCGGCGAGCGGGGCGCCCATGTTGACGTCGAGGAGCATGGCGCCGCCTTCGGCTTGTTCGCGCACGTCGATCTCGACGCGGGACAGGTCGCCGTTGCGGAGTTGCTGGGAGAAGATCTTCCGGCCGGTGGGGTTGATCCGCTCGCCGATGATCGCGAACGGCTGGTCGGATCCGATGGTGACGGTCTTGCTTGGCGACGACAGGATCGTGTGCACTGTGCTCTTCCCTACGGCTTGCTCAGGCGTTCGCCATATCCTTCTTGCGCTGGAGCAGCAGTTCCTTGGCCCGCACGACGGCGGCGCTGGCGTCGGCCGCGTAGCCGTCCGCCCCGACCACGTCCGCGTACTCCTGGGTGACCGGTGCGCCGCCGACCATGACGATGACCTGGTCACGGAGTCCGGACTTGGTCAGCGCGTTGATGTTCGCCTTGAACATCGGCATGGTGGTGGTCAGGAACGCGGAGAAGCCGACGATGTCCGGCTTGTGCTGCTTGATGGCCTCGATGAACTTTTCCGGCGCGACCTGGACGCCCAGGTCGATGACGTGGAACCCGGCGCCCTCGAACATGATGTTCACCAGGTTCTTACCGATGTCATGCACGTCGCCCTTGACCGTGCCCATCACGATCGTGCCGATGGTCTCGGCGCCGGTCTCGGCCAGCAGCGGGCGCAGGATCTCCAGGGCCCCGGCCATCGCCTTGCCGGCGATCAGCATCTCCGGCACGAAGAAGTCACCGCGCTCGAACCGTGCCCCGACCTCTTCGAGCGAAGGTATGAGCGCCTCGTACAGCAGGGTTTCCGGGCCAAGACCCGAGGCGAGTCCCTGGTTGGTGAGCTCGATCACGGCGGGACCGTTGCCGACCAGCGTCTTGTCGTACAGCTCCTTGAGGAGTTCCTCTCGCTCGCGCTCGCTCATGCGGCGCCGGCCTTCCGGCCGCGGGACATCCGCTGCCGGTAGCCGAGCACGGCGGACAGGCCGGCCGCCTCCTCCATGCAGCGCTCCGCGGCCATGATTGTCTGCTCCTTCGTCATCCGGGTGACGGGACCGGAGACCGACAGCGCCGCGACCACTGAGCCGTCGAAGCTGTGGACGGGGGCCGCGACCGCGATCAGGCCGGGCTCCAGCTCCTCGTCGGTCACCGCGTACCCGCGGCCCCGGACGGCGGCCAGTTCGGCCCTGAGTGCCGCCTCGGTGGTGATGGTCTTATCGGTGCGCCGCTCAAGCTTGCGCTCCAGCGGGAGCTGGACCGCGCCGAACGCGAGCAGCACCTTGCCCATCGCGGAGCAGTGCAACGGCACGGACAAGCCGATCCAGTTGGTGCCGCCGATCAGGTAGGTGCTGTCCACCTGGGTTATCTGCTCCACCATCCCGTTGCTGGCCACGCCGAGGTTGATCGTCTCGCCGGTGGCCTTGCCCAGCCTCTCCAGGAAGGGCTGAGCCACCGCGACCAGGCCTGCCTCGGCGCCGCCACGCCAGGCGAAACTGACAAACATCTCGCCGGGCAGGAAACGACCGTGGTCGTCGCGCCGGACCAGGCCGTTGCGCTCGAGCGCGAGCAGCAGCCGGCTGGTGGTCGACTTGGCCAGCCCGGAGGCCGCGCTCAACTCGGTGAACGTCATCGGGTCCGACGAGTGCACGACCTCCGAGAGCAGGCGAGCCGCCCGGTCTACCGCCTGCGTGCCGTTCTGATTGCTCATGCAGCGCCCTTGGTTGGTGCCTTTGGTTGGTCCCACTTTATGGGACAAAGTCCTACTATGTGAATCGTAAAGGCCTAGCTTATGATCGGTCAATGTTCGTGAACAAGATGCCGCGATATGAGATCCTGTCCGCCGACGCGGTCGAGGTCCTCGATAGTGGCTGGCGCCGGATCGTCTCCGAGATCGGCATTCAGTTCGCCAAGCCGGAAGCACTCGAACTGTTTTCCAAGGCCGGGCAGAAGGTGGACGGCGAGGTCGTCTACCTGGACCCGGAGTTCGTGCTGGAGCAGGTGGCCAAGGCCCCGCGAGAATTCGACCTGCAGGCCCGCAATCCCGCCAACAACGTGCACATCGGCGGGGACCACATGGTGTTCAGCTCGGTGTACGGGTGTCCTTTTGTGCGTGAGGGTTCCGTGCGGCGGGACGCCACGATGCGGGACTTCCGCCAGTTGGCGTCGTTGTCACAGGTGTTTCCCGAACTGGACTCCGCGGGCGGCGTGATCTGCGAACCGAACGACGCGCCGCTGGACTCACGGCATCTGGACATGATCTACGCGCTCGCCACTCTGACCGACAAGTTCTACATGGGCAACGTGGTGTCGGGTCCGAACGCGGCGGACACGATCGCGATGACGTCGATCCTGTTCGGCGGGCGTGCCGCGATCGAGCGGGTACCCGCCGTGGTGTCGCTGATCAACTGCAACTCGCCGCTGCGCTGGGACGACCGGATGCTGGACGCGCAGTTCGAGTACTGCGCCGCCGGGCAGCCGGTGGTGATCACTCCGTTCCTGCTGATGGGCGCGATGTCCCCGGTGACGATACCGGCCGCGTTGACCCAGCAGCTCGCGGAGGCGCTGTCCGGTATCGCGCTGACCCAGCTGATCCGGCCGGGCTGCCCGGTGATCTTCGGCTCATTCCTGTCCAACATCGACATGCAGTCGGGTTCACCCTCGTTCGGCACGCCGGAATCCGCCCTCGGCCTGCTGTGCACCGGTCAGCTGGCCCGGCACTACGGGCTGCCGTTCCGCACCGGGGGCGGCCTGAACGCTTCGCAGACGGCGGACGCGCAGTCGGCGTACGAGGCGCTGATGACCCTGCTGCCCACGTTCCTGGCCGGCACCAACTTCGTCATGCACGCGGCGGGCTGGCTGGAAGGCGGCCTGGTCACCTGCTATGAGAAGTTCATCATCGACATCGAGTTGCTGCGGATGCTCCGGGTGGAGTTCACGCCCCTGGAGATCAGTCCCGAGTCGCTGGCGTTCGACGCACATACCGAAGTGGGCCACGGCGGCCACTTCCTGGGCGCCGCCCACACCATGGAACGGTTCCGTGACTGCTTCTACCGGCCGCTGCTGTCGTCGACCGCCAACTTCGAGCGCTGGACACGGCAAGGCGGCAAGGACACCGCCGCCCGGGCTTCGGATATCTGGCACGCGAGGCTGGATGCCTTCGAGCCACCGCCGCTCGATGACGCGATCCGCGCCGAACTCGACGACTACGTGCAACGGCGGCGACGCGAACTGGGAGACTGAGCACTGTGAGCGAGCGCAAGCGTGGCCTTGGCGCGGAGGGGCGAGCGGAAGCGAGCGCCGCGGCGGTTGCCGTCCCGAAGGGGCGGCGATTCCCGCCGTGGCCCCAAGCCGGCCGCGCGCCAGCGTGGCTTGGCGCGGAGGAAAAATGAGCGAGCGGTATGTGCTGACGCTGTCGTGCCCGGACCGGCCCGGGATCGTGTACGCGGTGTCAAGCTTCCTGGTCCAGCATTCGGGCAACATCTTGTCCAGCCAGCAGTACGGCGAGCCTCCGGACGGGCGTTTCTTCATGCGGGTCGAGTTCACGATCCCGGACGGCCACGGCGATCTGGCCGACCTGGAACGCGGGTTCTCCTGGGTGGCTGAGTCGTTCCGGATGGACTGGCGGCTGCACGACGTGGCCGCCCGGATCCGGACGCTGATCATGGTGTCGCGGCTCGGACACTGCCTGAACGACCTGCTGTTCCGCTGGCGGAGCGGCACGCTGCCGGTCGAATTCACCGGTGTCGTGTCCAACCACCCTGACTTCGCGGGACTGGCCGAGTCCTACCGGCTCCCGTTCCATCACATCCCGGTGAGCTCTCGGACGAAGGGCGCCGCCGAGGCGCGGCTACTGAGCATCATCGACGCCGACCAGGTGGAGCTGGTGGTGCTGGCCCGGTACATGCAGATCCTGTCCCCGGAGCTGTGCAAGCGCCTCGAGGGCCGGATGATCAACATCCACCACTCGTTCCTGCCGAGCTTCAAGGGCGCCAAGCCATACCACCAGGCGCACGCCCGGGGGGTCAAGCTGGTCGGCGCCACGGCCCACTATGTGACGCCCGATCTCGATGAGGGCCCGATCATCGAGCAGGACGTGATCCGGGTGAACCACACGATGCCGCCCGAGCGTCTCGGCGAAGCCGGCCGCGACGTGGAGGCCCAGGTCCTGGCCCGCGCCGTGACCTGGCACGCCGAGCACCGCGTCCTGCTCAACGATGATCGCACCGTAGTGTTTCACTGATGGCACTTAGCACTTTTGATCTGTTCAAGGTAGGGATCGGGCCGTCGAGCTCGCATACCGTCGGCCCGATGACCGCTGCCCGGATGTTCGCGTTGAGTCTGAGCGCCGATGATCTGCTGACGCGGGTGGGCCGGATCCGGGTGACGCTGTACGGCTCGCTTGGCCTGACCGGCAAGGGTCATGGCAGCGACAAGGCGGTCCTGCTCGGGCTGGAGGGCGACGTTCCCGCCACGGTTGACGTCGACACAATCCCGCGCCGACTGGACGCCATCGCCACCACCGGCAAGCTGAATGTCCTCGGCGAGCACGAGATCGCTTTCACGGTCGGGGATGACCTGGAGTTCAACCGCAAGAAGTCGCTCAGCCAGCATCCCAACGGCATGCGCTTCACCGCCTACGACGTGGCCGACGGTGACATTCTGGCTGAGCGCGTGTATTTCTCGGTCGGCGGCGGGTTCGTGGCTAGCGAAGCTTCGGGGGGGCACGGGGGGGTCGTCCCCCCCGGAATCAGCAGAGCTGACGAGTCCGGCACGGGCGTCCGGGTCGACGACACACCGGTCCCTTATTCGTTCCGCACCGCCGCGGAACTGCTCGACCAGACCCGCGTCACCGGCCTGCCCATCTCCGGGGTCATGATGGCCAACGAGCAGGCGCTCGGCCGGTCCCCGGCCGAGATCCGCGATGGTCTCGCCGATCTGTGGCGGGTGATGCGCGAGTGCGTCAGCCGCGGCTGTCAGACCGACGGCATCCTGCCGGGCGGACTGAAGGTTCCGCGCCGGGCGCCGCGCATGTGCCGGCAGCTCAGCTGCGAGCCCGAGGGCGGCGACCCGCTGCGCGCCATGGACTGGGTGACGCTGTTCGCGCTGGCCGTCAATGAGGAGAACGCGGCGGGCGGGCGCATCGTCACCGCGCCGACCAACGGCGCGGCCGGGATCATCCCCGCCGTGCTGCACTACTACGACCGTTTCGTCCCCGGCGCGTCAGCTGAGGGCGTCATCCGTTTCCTGCTCACCGCCGCGGCCATCGGAATGCTGTTCAAGGAGGGGGCGTCGATCTCGGGCGCCGAGGTGGGCTGTCAGGGCGAGGTCGGCTCGGCATGTTCGATGGCGGCCGGCGCGCTGACCGAAGTGCTCGGCGGCACCCCCGAGCAGGTGGAAAACGCGGCCGAAGTGGGGATAGAGCACCACCTCGGCCTCACCTGTGACCCGATCGGCGGCCTTGTCCAGGTGCCGTGTATCGAGCGGAACGCGGTCGCGTCGATCACCGCGATCAACGCGGCGCGGATCGCGCTGCGCGGCGACGGCCGGCACTTCGTGTCGCTGGACAAGGCCATCAAGACGATGCGCACCACTGGCCTGGACATGTCGCACAAGTACAAGGAAACCTCTCGCGGCGGCCTGGCGGTCAACGTCATCGAGTGCTGAGCGCCCGGGCCGCTCGCCTGATTCTTCCGCTCGAAGCGTTGTGCACTGTCTGGTCAGCCGTAGCAGAATCAGCTTTCAGAGGCGGCGCGGGTAGGTCGCGCCGCCTCTTCGGCTGAGCCAGCGATAGGAGCGCGGGAGTGCTTGAGCTGACGGGGTTGCGCCGCCGGTACGGGTCCGTGATCGCGCTGGACGGGCTGACGTTCACTGTCCCGCCGGGGCAGGTCTTCGGTTTCCTTGGACCGAACGGCGCCGGCAAGACCACGACGATGCGCGCGATCTTCGGGCTGGTCGCCTTGGACGGCGGTGAGGTGCGCTGGCGCGGCGCGGTGGTCGGCGAACAGGCTCGCCGCCGCTTCGGCTACATGCCCGAGGAACGGGGCCTGTATCCGAGCATGCCGATCCTGGACCAGCTCGTGTACCTGGGCCGCCTGCACGATCTGACCGCCGACGCCGCGCACGAAGCGGCGCGGACCTGGCTGCGGCGGCTCGGCCTGGCCGACCGCGCGTCGTCTCGCCTCGACGCGCTCTCGCACGGTAACCAGCAGCGAGTGCAACTCGCCGCCGCGCTGGTGCATGACCCTGAGCTGCTGGTTCTCGACGAACCCTTCGCGGGTCTGGATCCTGGGGGTGTCGATGAGATGAGTCAGATTTTGGGCGAACGAGCTGGGGCTGGAGTTACTGTCGTGTTCTCCAGCCACCAGCTGGACCTGGTCGAGCATCTGTGTGAAGCGGTGGCGATCATCAATCACGGGAGGATGGTGGCCCAGGGGGCGGTGACCGACCTGGAGCGTGGCGACCGGCCGCGGCTGGCGGTCCGGGTGGCTGAGGATCCGGCCGGTGACTGGGCGCGGGCGCTTGACCCGGCGATCGCGAAGATGGAGGGGGTCGACGCCGGGCGGGTCCTGATCGCCCTGGCGCCCGGCGCGGATTCGCAACTGGTTCTCGATGCCGCGCGGGCCGCCGGGACGGTGGAGCATTTCAGCTTTGAATCGCGGCGCCTGTCCCAGGTGTTCCGCGACGTGACCGGGGAGGAAGTGTGAGCCGGCACTGGTGGCAGAAGACCTGGCTGGTCGCCCAGCGGGAGCTCCGCACTCGCGGCCGGTCCCGCGCCTACCTGGTCACCACCGTCATCTTGCTGCTCGCGGTGGCGGCAGGGGTCGTGATCCCGGCCATTGTCGCGCGCGGGAGCAAGCCCGAGCGGGTCGGCATAGTGGGCGGACCGGCGGCCGCGATGACCAGGATCGTGACCGAAGCTGGCCGTATCTCGGGCACGAAGGTCACCGTCGTGCCGGAACCCGGCCTGGCGACCGCGGAATCCCGGCTGCGCTCCGGTGATCTGAGCACGGTCCTGGTCGACGGCACTGAGGTGGTGGTGAAGCAGGTCGCGTTCGCCGGGACCGGCGGCTCGTTTCCGGTCGCGCTCGCCAATCTGGCCGGCCTGACGAAAGTGCTGGGCCAGCTCCCGCAGTCCACCGGGCCGAACGGATTCGCCCTTCCCGTGCGTGGCCTTATCCCGCCGTCGGCCAGCCTGACCACCAGGCTCACCGGCCTGTTCACCAGCGTGCTGCTGTGGATCATCATCCAGGTGTACGGCCAGCAGATCGCCATGGGGGTGGCGGAGGAAAAGCAGAGCCGCATCGTGGAAGTGATCCTGGCCACGATCCGGCCGATCCAGCTGCTGGTCGGGAAAGTACTGGGCATGGGGCTGCTGGCGATGTTGCAGACCGCCGCCACGGTGGCGGTGTTCCTGGGTCTCGGCTCGGCGGTGGGATCCAGCGTGGTCCATGGCGCGGCACCCGGGATCGTGATCGCGGGCGCTGTTTTTCTGATCGTCGGCTACGCCTTCTACTGCACCGCCTATGCCGCCGCCGGCTCGCTTGTCAGCAGGCAGTCCGAGATCGGCACGGCGATAGTCCCGGTGACGCTACCGCTCACGCTGGCGTATGTGCTCTCGTACACGGTGCTGTACACGAACGGTGCGAACGCGTTCTACCGGGTGCTCGGTTTCCTGCCCCCCACCTCGCCGGTCGCCATGCCGGTGCTGTACGCGGCCGGTGACGTGCCTGCCTGGCAAGTAGCCGTATCCGCGGTGCTGCTCGCGGCGGGAACGGTGTGGATGACCCGGATCGCGGCAACCATTTACACCCGGTCGATCCTGCGCACTGGCGCGCGCCTGCGCATACGCCAGGTCATGCGTGAGGCGGCTCACTGACTGACTGGCACTTTGGCTGGCTGGCACCGGCCACTCGATACTCTTGTGTCATGTCGGCAGGGCGGCACCGCGGCGGTGTCATTACCGAACCGGCCGCTCGCACGGCCGTCAGCAAGGTCCCCGAGGTAACCGTCTGGTTTTGGATCGTCAAGGTGCTGAGCACCGCGATGGGCGAGTCGATCTCGGACTACAGCGTGCACCGGCTCAACCCCTACTTCGCCGTGTTCCTCGGCTTCGTCGCCTTCTGCGTGGCGATCATCGCCCAGTTCTCCGTGCGCCGGTACATTACGTGGCTGTACTGGACGACGGTGGCCATGGTGGCGATCTTCGGCACGATGGTGGCCGACGCCATGCACGTCGGGCTGCACATCCCCTACAAGGTGTCGGCGTCGGTGTTCATCGTGGCCGTAGTGGTGGTCCTCGTGATCTGGTACGCGTCCGAGCACACGCTGTCCATCCACAGCATCACCACGCCGCGGCGGGAGTTCTTCTACTGGTCCACGGTGGTGGCCACCTTCGCGCTTGGCACGGCGACCGGCGACCTGATGGCCACCACGTTCCACCTCGGGTATCTCACTTCAGCCCTGATGTTCACCGCCCTGATCGTGGTGCCCGCGGTTGCTTACCGGTTCGGCCTGAATCCGGTAGCCGCGTTCTGGACCGCCTACATCCTGACCCGGCCGATAGGCGCGTCGTTCGCCGACTACCTCGGCTTCGGACACGACGTCGGCGGCGTGGGTGTAGGGCACGGCCCGGTAGCGCTCACCACCTCGCTTGTCTTCGTCGTGCTGATCGGCTACCTGGCCGCGACCCGGAGAGATGTCCCGGCGAGCGCGGCGGTCAGCTACGCGGTGCAGGACGGCTGATCCGGGCGGCGAACAGATCGCGCAGGCTGACCACGCCCTTTACCTCACGGCCGACCACCACCGGGAGATGCCGGAAGCCGTGCAGCAGCATGAGCTGAGCGGCGTCCTCGACCGTCATGTCGTCGGGCGCGGATTCCGGATCCTTGGTCATCCAGGCGGACACCGGGGTGGTAGTGAGGTCGCTGCCCGAAGCCGCGGCGCGGAGCACGTCTCGCTCGGTGAGGATGCCGGCCAGGAACCGGCCCTGCATGATCAGGGCCGAGCCCACCTTCTGCCGGACCATGGCGGCGGCGGCGTTCGCTACCGCATCGTCGGGGCTGGTCGAAACCACGCGGGTGTGCATGAGGTCGCGCACCGAGCGAGCGCGTCCGGCTGGATCAGCCACTTTCACCGACCTCGTCAAGTTCCGGGTCGTGGTGCGGAGCGGACGGACCGGAAAGTTCTTCGGACAGCAACCGCCACAGCGAGCCGGCCCACGAAGAGAGTTGCGGCCACCGCATCCAGAACAACTGGAGCGTTGTCTCGTCGAACTCCATGTGCGCCCGCTCTGGGGACATCGTGTCGGTGAAGTCTTCAAACTGATGTACTAGTTGAAGGAATTGATCGGCGTTAGCTTCCATACGTGTACCTCCGGGCGGGGACGGCGGCGCGGCGGGGCAGGGGCACAGGGAGCACCTGATGACGTCGAGTGCGGTGATCCATACCCCGTTGCGAGCCTTGACAACCGCCGATCGAGTTTCGGGCTCGATTCCGCTGCGGACGGCGGCGCGACGGCTCCGCAGAGGTCAGTACATAATGTTCGCTATGCCCACCGCAGAAGGCACTTTCGACCTGGACCGCTTCGATGACCAGCCGCCCCACGACGACCGTGACGGAGTGAGGCTGGCGCGAGCGCACATCACCAAGACGTTCCACGGGGACCTGGCTGGTACCAGCGAGACAGACATCATCACGGTCCACACCGAGCATCCAGCGGCATACGTCGGGATGGAGCGCTTCGACGGCACGCTGCACGGCCACAAGGGCGGATTCGTGCTCCAGCACAACGCCGGCGGCACGAACGGCACGCCGTGGATGACATGGCGGATCGTCGAGACTACCGGCACCGGTGAGCTGGCCGGGATCCGAGGCGAGGGCCAGGTGATCATCGGCCCGGACGGCGGCCATTCCTACACCCTCGACTACGAGCTCTAGCTTCCTCCCGCGGAGGAAAAGCGCCCTGCGGAAGAAAAGGCGCTGGTTAGCGGCACCTTTTCTTCCAGGAGGCTTCAAACTTCCGCAAAGCTGGCGCTGGCCTCAGCCACGGTCGTTGGGGGTCCGGGGGCTCGGGCCCCCGGGTAGGCACTGCGGCCCGCTGGGGAAGCTGACCAAAGGTCAGCGAACAGGGTGAACTGCTGACCGGAAATTAGGGGGTTTTGCGGGCAGGCGGCAGCAGCCGGCGGCGGGTTGTGCCGTCGGCTTGGGGTTAGCGGGTGGTTAGGCGGCGGTGGTCTCCGCGGGGGTGAGGGTGACGGTCAGGCCGAGGGCTTGGAGCTGGCGGATGTGGTTGCGGATTTTGCGGTCGCGGCTGATGCGGTTGTCGTAGAAGTCGGATCCGAGGTCACAGAAGCGGGCTTCGCGGTCGGCGAGCAGGTGGAAGATGATGACCAGGATGGAGCGGGCGATCGCGGCCAGGGCCTTGCGTTTCCCGCGGCGGCGGGCCAGGCGCCGGTAGCGTTCGCCGAGGAAGGTATCGGTTTTGGCGGCGGCGGCGGCGATCTCGCCGAGGATCCCGTTCAGCCAGGGGTTGCCTTTGCCGGATCTGCCGGTGGTGGTTTTCTTGCCGGACTGGCGGGTCTGCGGGCAGCGTTTCGCCCAGGAGACCAGCCGGCCGGGGGTGCCGAAGACGGTCATATCGAGGCCGATCTCGGCGATGACGGCCTGGGCGGCGATGACGCCGCAGCCGGTGATCTCATCCAGCCGGGCGATCGCGGGCAGCACCGGCGCGTCCGGGCCGTAACCGGCCTGCGGACCGGTTACGCCGTCGGCGTCTACGCCCCAGGCAGCGGGGATCTGCTCGATAAGCTCGGTCACCCGGGTCTCCAGCTGGCCGATCTGGGCGGTCAGGGCGTCGATCTGGTCCAGCAGGATGCGGGCCAGCTCGCCGTGGTGCGGCTCGAACCTGCCGTCGAGTGCCTCGGCCAGCTGGTCCCGCTTGGACCGCATCCTCCGCTGGGCCAGGTCGGCCAGGGCCTTGGGGTTACGTTCCCCTTTGATCAGCGCCTCGATCATCGCCCGGGTGGACTTGGTGTCCAGCGTGGAGGCCACCGCGGAGATCTTGATCAGCGCCCGTTCCAGCAGCTTCTCCAGCCTGGCCCAGTACCGGGACCGCTCGTGCACCAGGTCGGCGCGCAGCCGGGTGAACTCCCGCAGCCGCCGGATCTCCGGCGGCGGCACGAACGAGGGCTGCAGCAGCCCCCGCTCGGTCAGCTTGGCCAGCCACACCGCATCTTTCTTATCGGTCTTGGCCCGGCCCGGCACGTTCTTCACCGCCCGCGCGTTGACCAGCTGCACCTTCAGCCCGGCGGTCTCCAGCACCGCCCACCAGACCCGCCAGTAATCCGAGGTGCTCTCCAGGGTGACGACCTGGATCTGCAGGCCGCGCAGATGATCAGCCAGCTCGGTGACCGCGTTCATGGTCGCGGTCACCGTCCACACATGGCAGCGGCGCCGGCCGGGCCGGTCCTCATCCGGCACCCGGGTACACACCACCCCCGACGCCTTCGCCACATCGACCGCGGCGACCCGCTGCCAGACCCGCTCGTACTCCTCGTCGTGGACTTCCCGCGGTTCTTCCACCGCCGCCCACCTCCCTTTATCCTCATACCTGCAGGACGCGGGCTGCCCGGGGGTCCCGGTCGGAGAAACGAAATGCTGACCGGCGTGCTCGTAGCGACAATGCGTGACCCATCAAGGTCAGGACCCCGGCGCCAGGCTGCGTGACGGGTTCGGATCCCAAGAAAGAGCCGGCTTCAGGACGGGCAGCCCGCACCCACAATGCACCCGCGCATACCCGTCCCGCACCCCGATCAGCGCAAACCACCCGCCAGCACCACCACGCGGCAGCAACCCCAGCCACCCGCCCCGCCGCACCACCCAGCCAGAATTTCGCGCTCGCGCGACGCCCACCCCGGGGACATACGGCTGCGTGG
>JAFARZ010000114.1 GCA_019245115.1 Streptosporangiaceae bacterium
ACGCTGTCCGCGTCCTTGGCGGCGCTGATGACGATCACGTCTACCGGCGGGTGCCCTTCGCGGCGCAGCCGCGCCACCAGATCCAGGCCGTGTTCGTCCGGCAGGTACAGGTCGAGCAGCAGCAGGTCCGGCCGTAGCCGGTCGATCGCGGTGACCGCCTCGGCCGCCGTGTGCACCTGGGCGATCGCCTCGAAACCGTCCACCTTGCCGACGTAGGCGGCGTGGATGCCGGCGATGCGGAAGTCGTCGTCGACGACCACGACGCGGATCATGGCGAGACATGCTCCTCGTCCGGGGCGACGGCCCCCGTGGCGGCGGGCTCAGCGGGCTCCGGGTCCATGCCCACGCACTTGGGCAGCACCGCGGTGAAGACCGCACCGCCGTCGTGGCCGAGGCTGATCATCCCGCCGCGGCCGGTGACGACCTGCCGGACCAGCGCCAGTCCGAGTCCCCGCCGCGCGCCCGTGGCCGAGGATTTCGTCGTGACGCCGTCCATGAAGATGGCTTCCCGCATGTCGTGAGGCACGCCATGACCCGAGTCGCGCACCCGGACCAGCAGGTCATGCTCGGCGGCCACGATCGTCAGCTCCACCCAGCGCGGCTTCGGGGCCTGGGCCGCCGCGTCGATCGCGTTGTCGATGAGGTTCCCCACGACGGTCAGCACCTCGCTGACGTCGCTGATCGGGTCCTTGACGTGGCTGTCGTCCATGACACGCAGCGTGACGTCGCGTTCGTCCGCCAGCGAGACCTTCGCCAGGATCAGCGCCACCAGCTTGGCGTCCTTGATGCCGGCCTGCAGCCGCTCGGTGAGGTCCGCGCGAGCGGCGGAGACGTCGGTCACGAACTGGATCGCCTCGTCGTAGCGGCCCAGCTCGACCAGCCCGACCAGGGTATGCAGCCGGTTGGCGAACTCGTGCGACTGGGCGCGCAGCGTCTCGGTCAGGCCGATCGCGTCGTCCAGCTGCCGCTTGAGCGCCTCGGATTCGGTCCGGTCCTGGAACGTGACCACCCAGCCGAGATGCCGGCCCGCGTGCCTGATGGGCATCCGGTTCGCCACCAGCACGCGGTCGCCGTGCAGCACCATCAGGTCGCTGCCCTCGACCTCACCGGTCACCACGTCGGCCAGCCGGCCCGGCGGAAGGACCTGCCGCAGCGGGCGGCCCACAAAATCGGGCGGCAGCTCAAGCAGCTGCTGGGCGAAATCGTTGGCCAGCATGATCCGCTCGTTCTTGTCGTATCCGAGCAGGCCCTCCCGGATGCCGTGCAGCATGGCCTCGCGCTCCTGGAGCAACGCCGCGATCTCGCGGAGTTCCAGGCCGAACGTCTGCCGCTTGAGCCGGCGGGACAGGGCCAGCGCCGCCAGCACGCCCAGGGCAAGGACGGCGAGGAAGTACGCGGCCAGCTCACCCAGCGTCTTGTCCACCTGCACGGACACCGTGGCGGTGAGGAAGCCGACCGATACCTCGCCGATCAGCTGGCCGTGGCTGAAGATCGGCGCCTTGCCGGTGGCCTCCACGCCGAGCGTGCCGGGCTGGATGCCCATCCACGGCTTGCCGGTGCGGAACGGCTCGCTCGAGGTCGGCTCGCGGTCGGGGTAGCCGATCGGCCTGCCGATCAGCCTGGGGTTCGGATGGGAGTACCTGATTCCGGCCGCGTTCGTGATCACGACGAACCTCGCCCCGGTGGCGTCCGCGGCCGCCATCGCCAGGGCCTGAACCAGCCCGTTCGGCCCGACTCCGCCCGGGTCGCCGTCCTGCACCGCCTGCTGCAGGCTGGGCTGCGAGGCCAGCGCCTGCGCCACCGCGAGAGCGCGGTGCTCGTACTGCTCGTTGAGCTGCCGGTTCAGGTTGTGTTGCACGACGGCAAAGCCGGCCGCCATGGTCACGACCAGGATCGCGACCATCATGATCACGACCTGGGTGGAGAGGCGCTGTCGCACTAGGCGCCGCACGCGAGCTTTCATGACTTCCTAGCCGCTGGGTGTTTCCGCAGTGTAACAACGCCCTGACCTGCCATAGAAGCCCAGCGGCCCTGCGCAAAACGAGCAAAACCATCAATATGAGCGCTGTACTATCCCACTCGCCGCCGGGCGCCCTTTGAGGCGGCTCCTTCCCTCGTCGCTCGTCGCTCGTTCCTCGCGCTCGCTCCTCAGTCCAGTCGCCGCCGGCGCCCTTTGGCTCGCGGGGGGAGCAAGCCCGCCCCCTCACGCTGCTCCTCATGCACTGAGCAGAACGAGCAAAACAAAGAGAAACGCAGTTTATTAACGCAAGCGACATAAATATTGTCGAGCGGAATTCCTCATTTTACCTTAGTGGCTCATTCGGGAGTTGATAGCCAACCGAGGAGATGACGCGGTGGCAAACACGTTTGCCAGACGCCGACGCACGGCTCACGAGGGCAACGATGCCGCCGTGCGGGCGGTGCAGATAGAACTCAGCGGCGTGACGAAGCGGTTCGTCACGCCGTCAGGATCGCTGTTCACCGCGCTGCGGGACGTCGACCTGGTGATCGAGCCGGGAAAATTCTGCGCGGTGGTCGGCCCGACCGGATGCGGCAAATCGACCACGTTGACCATGGTCGCCGGCCTGGATCGCCCGAGTGCGGGCGCGGTGCGCGTCGGCGGGCAGGCCGTCAGCGGAATTACCACGGGGACCAGCTTCATGTTCCAGGTCGACGCGCTGCTGCCGTGGAAGACCGTGCTCGGCAATGTGGCCCTGGGACCCGTATTCCGCGGCGTCCCGAAGAAAGAGGCACAGTCCCAGGCGCGCGACTGGGTGCGCCGGGTCGGCCTGGCCGGCTTCGAGGACCGTCACCCGCATCAGCTCTCGGGCGGGATGCGCAAGCGCGTCAGCCTGGCCGCCGCCCTGATCAACGAGCCTTCGATCTTGCTGATGGACGAGCCCTTCGGCGCGCTGGACGTGCAGACGAAGGCGATCATGTCCAACGAGCTGCTCGGCCTGTGGGAGCAGACCAGACCGTCGGTCATCTTCGTCACCCACGACCTGGAAGAGGCGATCGCCCTGGCCGACCAGGTGGTCGTGATGACGGCGGGACCCGGGACCGTCAAGGCGGTCTACGACATCGACCTGCCCCGGCCACGCGGCGCGGTGCAGGAGATTCGCTTCGAGCCCCGCTTCCTCGAACTGCACCACCAGATCTGGGCGTCGCTGCGCGAAGAGGTCGAGGCCGCCTACGCAAAGACCGCCCAGGGAGGACAGCCATGAGCACCGTACCGGTCGGCACCGTCAGTTCGCCGGCCACCACCAGCGAAGCCGCCATCGCCGCCGAGATCCGCGGCGCGGCGCGCCGCCGGAAAGCGCTGGTGTGGGCGGCCCGGCTCGCCACGCTGGTGGTGGTGATCGGCGGCTGGCAGCTGCTGACCAGCGCCAAGATCGTGGACAAGTTCTTCTGGGGCCAGCCCAGCGGGATCGTCAGCCAGCTGAACGACTGGGTGCGGCACGGGACCACGTACGGCTCCATCTGGCTGCAGATCTGGACCACGTTCAAGGAAGCGGTGCTCGGCTTCATCGTCGGGGTGATAGCCGGGGTCATCGTCGGCGTGCTGCTCGGCCAGTTCCGCTTCTTTTCCGAGGTTCTCAGCCCGTACATCAAGGTCGCCAACGCCATCCCGCGGATCGTGCTTGGCTCGCTGTTCACCGTCGCCCTCGGCCTGGGCATCGCCGCCAAGGTCTCCCTGGCCGCGGTCCTCGTGTTCTTCGTGGTGTTCTTCAACGCCTTCCAGGGCGTCCGCGAGGTGGACCGCAACCTGCTCAACAACGCCCGGGTACTGGGTGCCTCGCGGGCCGCCATCACCCGCCACGTGGTGCTGCCTTCGACGCTGACCTGGATCATCGCCAGCCTGCACGTGGCGTTCGGGTTCGGGATCATCGGCGCGATCGTCGGTGAGTTCCTCGGCGCACAGAAGGGCCTCGGGCTGGTGATCGCCACCGCGCAGAACAACTTCAACCCGGACGGCGTGTTCGCCGCGATGTTCATCATCGCGGTCCTGGCGCTGACCGCGGAGGCCCTGATCGCCCTGCTGGAACGGCGCCTGCTGTCCTGGCGCCCCCCGTCCCCCACAGAAGCACTAGCCGTCTGAAGGAGCACCCATGCCCAAAAGATCCTCTGTCGCGATCGCCGCCGCCCTGGCCGGCGCCGCCGTCCTCGCGGCCTGCAGCAGTTCACCCAGTTCGAGCAGCTCCAGCGGTTCGACGGCCAGCGCGTCGAACGCCGCCGCAGCCGGCCTGCCGACCGTCACGCTGATGGTCGGCGGCATCGACAAGCAGATCTACCTGCCCTACCAGCTCGCCCAGGACCTGGGCTACTACAAGAAGTACGGCGTCAACGTCCAGCTGTCCACCGAACAGCAGGGCGGCGTGGGCGCCGAGACCGCGATGGTCTCCGGCCAGGTCGACATGGCCGGCGCCTGGTACGTGCACGCCATCGACTTCCAGGCCAAGGGCAAGAACGTCGTCGACGTGGTCCAGCTGTCCGGGGCGCCCGGGGAACGCGAGATGTGCGGCAAGAGCACCGGCATCACCTCCCCGGCCCAGTGGAAGGGCAAGAACCTCGGCGTCACCGACATCGGCTCGGGCACCGACGAGCTGACCCTCTACCTGGCCGCCCGTTACCACCTGACCAGCAAGGACATCAGCCGCGTGGCCGTCGGCGCCGGCCCCACCTTCGTCGCCGCCATGCAGCACGGCCGGATCGCCTGCGGCATGACCACCCAGCCCACGGTCGGCGCGATCCAGTCGCAGGGCGTCGGCACCTCGGTGATCAACCTCGCCACCACCAGCGGCGCGCAGCAGTGGCTGGGCGGTGCCTACCCGGCCGCCGGCGTGCTGGCCCGCGCCGACTGGGTCGCCTCGCACCAGGCCGTCGTGCAGAAGGTGGTCGACGCGCTGGTCGCCACCATGCACTGGATCAGCACGCACAGCGCCGCGGACATCGCCAACGCGATGCCGCCCGCGTTCGTGTCCAACGGCCTCACCACCAAGGCCGCCTACATCGCCGAACTCGCCCAGGATAAGGGCCAGTTCCTGCCCGACGGGATGATGCCGTCCAACGGCCCGCCCACCGTCCTGGCCATCGAGAAGTTCATCGGCAACGTCACCGGCCCCATCAACCTGGCCGGCACCTACACCAACCAGTACGCCATCGCCGCGAACAAGCTCGAAGGCTTCAGCAGCTAGCC
>JAFARZ010000309.1 GCA_019245115.1 Streptosporangiaceae bacterium
CGCGGTGAACGCGGCCGCCACGCCCTTGACGAACCGGGCCGCTATCAGCAGGCCGGGACTGCTCACCAGGCCGCCGAAGACCGAGACCAGGGCGAAGACGGCCAGCGCCACCAGGAAGACCCGCCTGCGGCCGAGCAGGTCAGCGGCCCGCCCGCCGAGCAGCAGCAAGCCGCCGTAGCCGAGCACGTAGCCGCTGACAATCCATTGCAGTGACGAGGTGCTCAGGCCGAGGGCGGAGCGGATGGACGGCAGGGCCACGCCGACCATCGAGACGTCCAGGCCGTCGAGGCACAACGCGCCACCGAGCACGAACAAGATGGCCCACAGCTGCGGCGTCCAGCCCCCGCTGTCCCCGTGCCGAGCATCGAAGTGAAGTGCATCGGATGAAGTCATGGACCAAACTATATGCATGCGCAAGCACTAGATGCAAGGACAATTAATGTACTTGCAAATATGTTGGCGGGGCGCTAGGATGCGCTCGTGAGCGTGATTCAGGACAGCGTGGTGACCGCCTGGCGGGAGATGGCGGCCTGCCACGCCGCGGCCTGCGCAGCGCTGGAGCACGAACTCGGCGAGCGGCACGGGCTCGGGGTCAGCGACTTCGAGGTGCTTGAACGGCTCGCCGAGAGCGAAGGGCGCAAGTTCCGCGCCCAGGACCTCGCCGAGGCCGTCCACCTGAGCCAGAGCGCGCTGTCTCGCCTGGTAGACCGGCTGGCCCGGCACGGCCTGGTCGAGCGGTGCAACTGTGATTCGGACCGGCGTGGCATCTACGTGGTGCTGACCGAGGCGGGCGAGCGGCGCCACGCCGAGGCGGTGCCGACCCACCGGGATGTCCTTGCCCGCCTGCTGCCTGCCTCGATGCTCAGCGCAGCCAGTAGCGCTGGGTAACTTCCCTGGATAGTGTTAGTCCGTCCAAAACGGGCTCGTCAGGTCGTGCCCGTCGGCGGCCCGGAGGGTGGGGAGCAGAAGAGATGAGCGATGCCTGATCGACCGGCCACGCTGCGGGATGTCGCAGCCGCGGCCGGCGTCCACCCGGCCACCGCCTCCCGCGCGCTCAACCCGGAGACCCGCATCCTGGTCAGCGAGGAGACCGCACGGCGGGTGACCGACGCCGCCGCGAGGCTGGGCTACCGGCCCAACCCGGTCGCCCGCAGCCTGCGGACCCGGCGCTCGCATACGGTCGGAGTGCTGATTCCCGATCTGAACAACCCGCTGTTCCCGCCGATCGTGCGCGGCCTGGAGGACAAGCTGGCGGCGGCGGGCTACGTGGCCCTGATCGGCAATACCGATGCCGACGCCAGCCGCGAGCGCACCCTGTTCGAGCAGATGCGGGCGCGTCACGTCGACGGGTTCGTGCTGGCCACCGCGACCCTGCACGACCGGCTGCTGGCCGAGGCGGCCGCGGCGGAGGTGCCCGTGGTGCTGATGAACCGGCTGGCCCAGGATTACAGCTTCCCATCGGTCTCGGTGGACAACGAGCAGGGCGCACGGATGGCGGTCACCCACCTGGCCCGGCTCGGTCACACCCGCATCGCGCACGTCGCGGGCCCGCAGGAGGCGTCCACCGGCGTGAGCCGCCTGCGCGGGTTCCGGGACGGCATGGCCACGCACGGCCTCGAGGTGGACGAGAGCCTGATCATTTACGCCAACCGGTACACGGTCGAGGAAGGCGTCCGCTGCTGTCGGGAACTGCTGGCCAGGCAGTCCGACTTCACCGCGGTGGCCGCGGCGAACGACATGCTGGCCGTGGGGTGCTACACGGCGCTGGACGAAAGCTTCCTGCAATGCCCGGATGACATCTCGGTGATCGGCTTCAACGACATGCCGTTCATCGACCGGCTCCGGCCGCCGCTCACCACGGTGCGATTCCCGCACTACCAGCTCGGGACCGAGGCGGCCCAACTTCTGCTCGAGCGGATCAACGGCGGCGAGGGGCCGGTGAAGATCCTCTACCTCGCGCCCGAGCTCATCGTCCGCGGGTCCACGTCCCAACTTCCCGCGCCGCAGGCCGGGGACGGCCGGGAAGGCGACGAGGCGGTCAGCCCGCCGGTCCCGCTGCGGCCCGCCCCCGCGAGCCCCGACCCGGACCCGGCCGGGCCCGCCCCGTCGCGCCGGGCGCGCGGCGCCTGACCCCGGTAGCCCGCAATCGATTGCTGCAGAGCGACCAGCACGGAGCGAATGCACCCGCGCGGGAGGCTCACGCCGTCAGCAGCAGCACCAGCAGCCACGCGACGGGCAGGCGACCGGATCCGGCCGGGCACGGGCGGCTCGTCGCCGGGTCCAGGGAAGCGATTTGGTGGGGCTTTGGTAACAGGTTGGACATGCCGCATTGACAAAGGCATCACCGAGGGACCAGTCTCAGTGGTGCAAACGATTGTGACCATAGTTATTGTCCTAGCTAGCACGGCTAAGGAGGGGATCTGGCGACATGGTCCGGCACAATGACGCACATCGGCTCGGCTGGCTGGGCACCGGCCGCATGGGCGTGGAGATGGGTCGCCGACTTCTCGCGGCCGGCTGTGATCTCGCCGTCTACAACCGCTCCGTGAGCAAGGCCGAGCCGCTGATACGGCTGGGCGCCAAGCCTGCGGAAACGGCGGCGGAACTGGCGGCCAGGGACATCGTGTTCATCACGGTCGGCTCGTCGGACGACCTCATCTCCGCGGTGCTCGGCCCGGCCGGGCTCATGTCCGGCCCGGGTGCCGCGCCTGCAGTCCTCATCGACTGCTCCACGGTCTCGGCCGAGGCCTCGGCCCGGGTCCGGGTCGAGATCGCGGACCGGGGCACCGCCCTGCTGGCCGCGCCGGTGATGGGCAACCCCAAGGTGGTGCGGGCCGGCAAGATGACCGCCGCCGTCTCCGGACCCCGCGACGCGTTCGACCTGGCGGAGCCGTACCTGAACCTGCTGGGCAGCGGCGTCACCTACGTGGGTGACGGCGAGGCGGCAAGGACGGTGAAGCTCTGCCACAATTTGCTTCTCGGCGTGGTGGCCCAGTCGCTCGCCGAGATAACCGTTCTGGCGGAAAAGAGCGGGATAAGCAGGCAAGCGTTCCTTGAATGTCTGAACAAGAGTGTGATGGGTTCACTGTTCACCGGTTACAAGACGCCGGCCTACGTGAACCTCGATTTCGAGCCCACGTTCACCGCGACGCTGCTGCGCAAGGATTTCGATCTTGGCCTGGCCGCGGCGCGGGAACACGAAGTGCCGATGCCGGTCGCTGCGGTGGTCCACCAGCTGATCCAAGGACTGGTCGGACGCGGGTACGGTGATTCCGATTTCGCCGCGCTGCTGCAGCAGCAGGCGGACTCCGCGGGCCTGCTGCTCGTCAGCGAGCAGGCGGAGGTCTCCGACGGGCTCGACACCAGCGACACCTTATCCGTGACAAATACCTGAACCCCGAACGAGGAGGAAGGAGGCACCGGGTGTGAGACCCCACCTCCCCTGGCTCTCCAAGAATTGCCTCGCCCTGAGCGCGGCAGCCGTCCTTTCGGCCGGCGCGGTGGCGGCCTGCAGCAGCAGCGGCAGTAGCAGCAGCGGCGCCACCGGCACGAGTTCCAGCCCGAGCAGCGGTAAGCCGATCGTGGTCGGCGCATCGCTGTCCCTGACCGGCGACTTCTCCGCCGACGGCAAGGCCTTCCAGCGCGGCTACGAGCTGTGGGCCGCCGACGTGAACTCCAAGGGCGGCCTGCTCGGCCGCCAGGTCCAGCTGAAAATCCTTAACGACAACAGTCAGCCTACGCAGGCGTCAACGAATTACCAGACCCTATTCTCGTCCACCAAGGTGGACCTTGCCTTCGGGCCGTTCTCCTCGCTGCTGACCACGCCGTCGGCGTCCGTCGCGGCCAGGTACGGCTACGCGCTGATCGAGGGGGCGGGCGGCGCGCCGTCGGTGTTCAGCAGCCCGGCCAACCAGTCGGCCCACAACGTCTTCGACGTGAGCCTGCCGATCGAGGACAATCTGATCCCGTTCGTCAACTGGGTCGCCTCGCTGCCGCCCAGCCAGCGGCCGAAGACGGCGGCCTACCCGATGGCTGACGACCCGTTCGCCGACCCGCCGGTGCAACTCGCCCAGAGCAAGCTGCAGGCGCTCGGGGTCAAGACGGTGTACTCCAAGATCTTCCCGGCCGAGAACGCCTCCTACAAGCCGGCGGCCGACCAGGTCGCCGCCACCGGCGCGCAGGCCGTGCTGCTCGGATCCACCGACGTCCCGACCGTGGCCGCGTTCATGCAGGCGTTCCAGCAGCAGCACTACAACCCGAAGATGTTCGTCTGCGCGGCAGGCCCGGACCAGGGCGCTTCGTTCACTTCTGCAGTGGGCAAGGGCAACGCGACCGGGGTCATGGTGCCCAACGGCTGGTACCCCGGGTACGCGAACCCGGACAGCCAGAAGATGGTGCAGGAGTACCTGGCCAAGTACGGCGGGTCTCCATCGGATATCAACGCCGACGTCGCCGAGGCTTACGCGGTGGGCCAGGTCGCGGCCCAGGCGGTCACCGCGACCAAGGGCACCGACAACGCCAAGATCATCACCTACTTGCACAGCGGCGTGACGATCAGCACGGTCCAGGGCCCGGTGAAGTTCGACGAGCAGGGCAAGAACGGCAGCGCCGCGGCGTTCACCTTCCAGTGGCAGCAGAACGGCACCGCGTTCAAGCAGGTCCTCCCGGCGAGCGCGGCCGGCTCGGTGCCGATCATCAACCCCAAGCCGAACTGGACCAGCTGACCCCATGGCACGTCAGATCTACCAGGCTATTGTCGACGGCATACTCGTAGGCGGCGTCTACGCTCTGATGGCCGTCGGCTTGACGCTGATCTTCGGCGTGCTCGACATCATCAACATCGCCCAGGGTGTCCTGGTCATCCTGGGCGCTTACCTCAGCTACCAGCTCTCCGTGCGGCTGCACCTGGACCTGTTCCTCGGGCTGCTGATCACCGTGCCCGTGATGTTCGTGATCGGCGTCGTCATCCAGTGGGCGTTCATCCGGCGGCTCCGCGGCCGCGAGCGAACGTCGATGACCCTGCTGGTCAGCTACGCGGTCGCGCTGATCATCGAGGGGATTCTCTACGAGATATACGGGCCCAACGCCAAGCAGCTCAACGCCTCGTACGTGCAGTCCAGCGTGCACGTGTTCGGTTTCTACCTGTCCTACATCTACCTGTACGGCTTCGCGCTGGCGGTGGCGATCGTCGTGGGCATCTACGCGCTGCTCTACCGGAGCCGGTTCGGGCGCAGCGTGCGGGCCACTATGCAGGACGAGACGGCGGCGCGGCTCATCGGCATCGACGTGAACCGCGTCGCCGCCGTCACCTTCGGTGTCGGCGTCGCGGTGACCGCGGCGGGCGGCATGATGTTCGGCGCCACCAACGCGTTCAACCCCAACAGTGGCTATGACCTGATCTCGCGGCTGCTCGCGATCATCATCCTCGGCGGCCTGGGCAGTATCGGCGGCGCGCTCGCCGCGTCGGTCTTCATGCTCACCGTGGAGTCGCTCGTCAGCATATGGTCGCCGGAGTGGGCGATCGTCGTGTTCTACGCCGCGCTAGTAGTGGTGCTGGTGATCCGCCCGACCGGGTTCTTCGGTCGGCAGCCGGTTCGGGCCCAGTGAGGGGCAGTGTGACGGGCAGAGTGACGAGTACCGTGAGCAGGCAGCGCGCGGCGGCCATCCTCGGCCTGGTGGTCCTGGCCGTGGTAGCCATCGTTTTCCCGCTGCTGTTCCCCAGCCCCGTGGTCACGAACTACGCCGTTTACGCGCTGATCTTCGTGGCCGTGGTCTCCGCCTGGAACATGTTCTCGGGCTTCTCCGGTTACATCTCGCTCGGCCACGCGGTGTTCTTCGGCAGCGGCGCCTACGCGGTGGGCATCGCGGCCAAGGACTGGCACATCACCGGCGTCGGCGTGTTCGCGCTGCTGCCGCTGGCCGCAGCCGTCGGGGCGGCGATCGCGGTGCCGTTCGGCCTGGTGGCGCTGCGGGTGCGCCGGCACACGTTCATCGTGATCACGATCGCGGTGTTCTTCATCTTCCAGCTGATGGCCTACAACCTGAACTCTTTCACCGGCGGCACCATAGGGATGTCGGCGCCATTCCTGCCCTGGTCACCGACGAGCTTCAACGATCGCTTCTACTACATCACGCTGGGCTGCGCCGTCATCGCGATCGTCATGGCCGCGCTGATCCGACCGTCCAGGTTCGGCTTGCAGCTCAGGGCGATCAGGGATGATGAGGACCGGGCCCGCGGGCTCGGCGTGCAGGCCATGCGGGTCAAGCTGACCGCCTTCGTGCTGTCCGCGACGATCACGGGGCTGGTCGGCGGGGTGTGGTTCCTGTACCTGACCCAGGTCCTGCCGCCCTCGGGATTCGACCCGCTGTTCGACCTGTCCCTGGTGCTGATGGCGTTCCTGGGCGGCCTCGGCACGATCAGCGGGCCGATCATCGGCGCGCTCATCATCGAACCCGGGCAGCTCTACCTGACCATCAAGTACACCAACGGCTACCTCAGCGAGATCCTGCTCGGTGCGCTGTTCCTGGTCATCGTGCTGTTCGTGCCGCGGGGCCTGGTCCCGACGGGCGGCGAATGGGTGCGGCGGCTGCGGACCAGGGGCCGTCCCGCCGTCACACCGGTGCAGGCCCAGGCGCAGGCGCCCGCCCGGGCCGAGGCCAGTGACGCGCCCGCGAAGGGGGCCAAGAGATGAGCGCGCTGCTGCGCACCGAGGGCGTGCGCAAGGCCTACGGCGGCGTGCACGCGCTCGACTCCTGCACGGTTGAGGTCGAGGAGGG
>JAFARZ010000314.1 GCA_019245115.1 Streptosporangiaceae bacterium
TCAGCTGCTCCCGCGGACGGCTGCGCGTCGACGTTCACGATACCGCGCGCTCCCTGCCGACGGTGGTAGATGCCGCAGTAGACGCGGAAACCGGGCGTGGCCTGATGCTGGTGGCCACCCTGTCGGATGAATGGGGCGTTTACCGCACCCCCGCGGGCAAGGCGGTGTACTTCGTCCTCGCGTTCCAGCCCGACCTGGCTCCCGCCGTCGGCGAGCGCGGCGCGCGGGGGCACATGCGTGGGACGGTGGGCTTCCCGGCGGCTCACCGTCCCCACTGAACGCCGTCGCGATACCCGCGGCACGATCACCCCGGCCCGTCGACGCAGAACCACCACCCCGGCCGTGTCCGGCCGCTAACGGACATCGAGCCTCGGCTCAACAATCAGGAAGGTAGAAACGTGAGAACAGTTACGCCCGGATATCTGCTCGGAGATCCGGGCTCGGGCCCTTACTGGGTAAAGAGTTCCCTGAGCTTCGCCAACGGCAACTGTGTCGAGGTAGCGGACTTGCCCGATGGCGGGGTCGGCGTCCGCAACAGCCGGGACCCCGACGGCCTGGTTCTCCGCTTCACTCCAGAGGAATGGAGCGCGTTCCTCGGCGGCGTGCGAAACCGCGAATTCGACAGCTTCGGCCGTAAGCAACGGCCGCTGATAAGCACGTAGGCACGTAAGGAAGCCCCGCCCGACGCGCTGGGGAAGCGGGGTGCGCGCTTCTCGCGCAGGGCCGTGTAGCCCTCGATGACGTCGGGACCGAGGAAGGTCAGCATCTCGTAGGCGGCGGACTGGTCGAAGGTAGGCGCGGCGGTGCGCAGCCAGCTGTTCAGGGCCCGTTTGGTCAGCCGGATCGCCTGCTGCGCGCCGGTGGCCAGCTGATCGGCGATCCGGAGTGCCTCGTCCAGGACCTGATCGCGGGGCACGGCCTTGGCGACCATCCCGATGCGCTCGGCTTCGGCGCCGGTGATCATCTCGCCGGTGAGCAGGTAGTAGCGGGCCTTGGCCATGCCCGCCAGCAGCGGCCAGATGATCGCGGCGTGGTCGCCGGCCGCCACGCCCAGCCTGACGTGCCCGTCGCCGATCCTCGCGTCCTCGGCGGCGATGGCGATATCGGCCAGGAGCGCGGCGACCGTGCCCGCGCCGACGGCGACCCCGTTGATGGCCGACACGATCGGCTTCTCGCAGTTGATGATGTTGTACACCAGGTCGCTCATCTCGCTGAGCATGTGCGAGACGCGGTCGTAATCGCCGGCCATCCGCTCGACCATGGCCAGGTCCCCGCCGGCGGAGAAGGCCTTGCCCGCCCCGGTGATGACGGCGACCCGGGTCTGCGGGTCGGCGGAAACGTCCTTCCAGACGCGGGCCAGTTCGCCGTGCATCTCCTCGTCGGCGGCGTTGTACTTATCCGGCCGGTCGATCGTGATGAGCAGGACGCCGTGGTCGCGGCGGGAGAACGTCAGCTGCTTGTACTCATCAAGGCGCACGGTAGCTCCTCCGGTCCGTCGAGGCCCTCCGTAGGACCCGCTGCCGCCTTATTCTCGACCACGTGGTTGATTGGCCGCGCCTGCACGGGGGCCATTACCACGACAAGATCCCGCAGCGCGTCGGCAACTGGATGCCCGCCAAACGCCCATGACAAAATCAGCGGGTGCAGATCGGGATGCTTGGTCCATTCGAGGTTCGCACGGACGACGGCGCCTTCGCCGACGTGCCGGGCGCGCGGCTGCGCGGGCTGTTGACCGCCCTCGCGCTCAAGCCAGGCCAGGCAGTCCCGAAGGCGACGCTCGTCGACTGGATCTGGGGTGAGCAACCGCCCGCCGATGCGACGAATGCCTTGCAGCGCTTGGTTTCCCGGCTGCGGAAGGCGCTGCCGGACGGGGTGGTCGAGGGACAGACGGACGGCTACCGGTTGACGGTGGACCCCGACGATGTCGACGCTGTGCGGTTCGAACGCCTCGTCGTCGCGGGCCAGACCCGCACCGAGGACGGTTCCCGGCGGGTGCGGCTGCTGCGCGAGGCCATCGCGTTGTGGCGCGGCCCGGCCATGCAGGACGTCGGCCTGCAGGACAGTGAAGCGTTCGATGCGGCGGTCGCCCGGCTCGAGGGGCTGCGCCTGACTGCCATGGAAGATCGGTTCGAAGCGGAGGTCGGCCTCGGCCACGGTGCGGAGCTGGTCCCCGAACTGACCGACCTGGTGGCCGCGCATCCGCTGCGAGAACGGCTTGCCGCCGCGCTGATGCGCGCCCTCGTCGCGGCCGGTCGCGACAGCGAGGCGCTGCTGGTGTTCCAGCGTGCGAGGGAGGCCCTGGCCGACGCGCTGGGCGTCGACCCCTCGCCGGAGCT
Source organism: Streptosporangiaceae bacterium (assembly GCA_019245115.1). Lineage (GTDB taxonomy): Bacteria > Actinomycetota > Actinomycetes > Streptosporangiales > Streptosporangiaceae > JAFARZ01. The sequence continues at coordinate 2,337 of JAFARZ010000314.1, forward strand.
GTCCGCTTTGCACGTCGCGCTGCT
>JAFARZ010000336.1 GCA_019245115.1 Streptosporangiaceae bacterium
GGACCGCAACACGAGACCCACCGCTCCTGCCAGCACAAACACCACGACAGGGAACATAACCCAGCCGTCCGCCTAATGACGAAACTGATGCGGATGGACCTCTGGGTCGTATCCGGCTTCGTCAGCGCGCCGTTTGAGCATCCGGTAGACGCCGGACCCGGTCATCGGACCGCGGTTGCGCGTGCCGAGCCACAGCGCCCGAGAGGACTCCGACTTGCGGTGGTCACGGCGTGCTCGCAGATACACGACGAAAGCGCGTGCGGTCGGCATCGATAGCGGAACGATCCTGCCTTCGTCCTCAGCCCGGGCGCCCTTCAGGGGAACGACACGGACGTAGGGCCGGGCGATCGGATCGGCCGGCACGTCATCGATCCGCTGCTGGACCAGCTCAGCGCGCCGGACACCCTCGGTGAGCATTCGGATAATGGCATGATCGCGGGCGTTCTCGAAGTCTCGCGCCCGCCCGCCGCCGGTTACCTCCAGCAGATCGCGAATGAACTCGGCTGCCAAGGTAACCGGCCGGGTCACGACCGGGGCGTATCGCTGCAGGTCGTCGGTATACGGGTGCGGATTGTCGTATTCGGCTTCCAGCCATGTGAACAGGTGCCGCAGGTTCCGCTGCTTGGTATTCGTGCCGCCCTGGCCATGCTCGCCGAAATACCAGCCGAAGAACCGGTTCAGCATGGCCGTGTCACAGCCGGTGAAGTCCGTTTCGAGCCCGGCGCCCGTCATCCACGCGTCCAAGGCGACGGCCGCATCGCAGTAGGCCGAGATCGTGTCTTCCTGGAACGGCCGCTTGTGCTTGTTGGTCCGTGACCGCAGCCACTCGGCGAACTCGCTGATCATCGCCCGCCGCATGTCCCGCGGCGAATGCGCATTCCATGGCGCTGGATCGGCCGCTGGTGGCTGGAAAGCCGGACCAATCGCGGGCAGCGGATCGCTTGCCAGCCGTAGCGGGCTCTTCCGGGCGGTTCCCCTGCCCCGCGCGGGCCTGCTGGCTATCGTCATGTCAGAACTCCTCCGTCCGGGGGAGCTAGGCACTCTTCTAAGCCGGGAAGTTATGTGCCTAGCGCCGAGATGCTTGACCACAGCACCCCGGCCGGAGCAGCCGGTACCTGCGAAACCGCAGGTCAGAGGGCATGAAAAGCGCCCCCAGCAGGATTCGAACCTGCGCACTCGGCTCCGGAGGCCGATGCTCTATCCCCTGAGCTATGGGGGCCAGCGACGTGGAAAGAGTACCAGCATCGGGACACGCGCAAGCACTGCGCGCAACCACGTGCTAGGAGGCGCTACCCTCACGGGCGTGACGCAGGGATTGGGAAGGGTGCTCGTCGTCGATGACGACGAGGTGATCAGGCAGCTGATCGCGGTGAACCTTCAGCTCGAGGGGTTCGACGTGGCGACGGCGGTGGACGGGCAGGACTGCCTGGACAGAGTGGCCGAAATCGCTCCGGATGTCATCACGCTCGACGTGATGATGCCGCGCCTGGACGGCTGGGAGACCGCGATCCAGCTGCGCAGGCAGCCCGGCACGGCCCACATCAAGGTGGTGCTGATCACCGCACGCGCCCAGGAAGACGACAAGCTCCATGGCGCGCAGGTCGGCGCCGACGCTTATCTCACCAAGCCGTTCGACCCCAACGAGATGATCCGCGTGGTTCGCGAACTGGCCGGCGCCCCGGAAAACGCTCCGGAAAATTAGGCGCCCACGATGTGATCACCAAGATCCTCCTGCGTTACAGCGATAAATGGTTCCCTGAGGGAACTCCGGGCGTATATGTATCCCGGCTCGTGAGCGCCGAAGGCGTCGTGTCCGAACTTATCCGCGAACCGTGGGTCGCCACCGCGACGATAGCCGACGAGTACCTCACCGTCACCGTCACCCGCGACGCGCTCGCGCACGTGGCCGTGGACGTGACACAGGCGGGAAACAGGTGCGTGACCAGCGACGCGCTACGCGGAACGACCGTATTGCAGGCGCCGCCGGCCGATCTGGACAACGCCCCGGACTGGGCCACTGCCCGCCACGCTCTCGCCGCGGAACTCGCCACTGACCTGGCCGTCGCGGCGGGCGCCGCCCTTCACCCCCCGGAACGCCAGAAGGCACTCAGAACAAGCGCCACAGAACGTTCGTTGGAAAAGAAGGTAGTAGCGGATGCGATCGCCTACGCCGGCTTGGATGCGGTGCGATTCGCGCTGGCCCGGACGCCGCCGGGCGGCCCCGCGCCGGACCCGGAGCGGATCGCGCGGCACGTGCTGGGCAATCCCGCCTATGCTGTTCGGTACGCGCATGCCGCCGCCGCTGCCGTGCTGCGCTGGGCGGACAAGCAACCTGGCGAGTTCCGCTCGGGTCTGCTCGCCGAACCGGGGGAGCTGGCCCAGCAAGAGCTAACCCTGCTCGACGCGTTGTCGTGGCTCCCGGAACGGGTCGCCGCGGCGGCGCGGCGCGGGCGGCCAGACTGGTTCGCCCGGTACCTTGAGACGCTGGCATCGCGGACAATTGACACGATAAGCACTACCAGTTACAGGGGTGCCAACAACATTACGAGCGAACGGCTGTGGCTGGCGGACGCGGCGCGAACCGGGCTAGCCGCGGGCCTGGGGCTGCTCGGTATCACTCCACCGCACCGCATATAGGGCCGGGGCCGCATAGAAGCAGCGCCGGATAACCGAGGATGACTGAAAGGGATACTCCATGAGCCGTGTCGCCCACCCGGCCGGGCCACGCCACGGCGACGTGCTGCCCGCCGATCAGCCGCCGGCGGCGCCCGCCGATCTGAACGAGCTCGACGCGACCATCTGGCCGCGCGGGACGCGGCGCACGGAAGACGGCGTAGTCCTCCTCGGTGATGTCGACGTACGGGAGCTCGCGCGGGAGTTCGGCACGCCGTTGTACGTCTGCGACGAGGCCGATGTCCGGTCTCGGTGCCGGGAGTACCTTGATGCCTTCGGGCCGGACGCGCGCGTGTTCTACGCCGCGAAGGCGTTCTGTTCCCGCGCCGTGCTCCGCTGGGTCAGCGCCGAAGGGCTCGGGGTCGACGTCTGTACCCGCGGCGAGCTCGAGGTCGCGCTGTCGGCCGGCGTGCCGCCTGAGATGATCACGCTGCACGGCAACAACAAGTCGCCCGACGAGCTGGCCCGGGCGATCCAGGCCGGGGTCGGGCACATCGTGCTGGACTCGTTCGAGGAGATCGCGCGGGTCGCCTTCCTGGCCGAGAACGCCGCCATGCCGCCGAGGGTCCTGGTGCGGGTCACCACCGGGGTCGAGGCCCACACGCACGAGTTCATGGCCACGGCTCATGACGACCAGAAGTTCGGGTTCTCGCTGGCCAGCGGCGCGGCCGACGAGGCTGTCCGGCGCGTGCTGGCCATCCCGGGACTCGATTTCGCCGGGCTGCACTCCCACATCGGATCGCAGATCTTCGACGCCGCCGGGTTCGAGGTCGCCGCGCACCGGGTGCTCGAGCTGGCCGTCCGGATCTGTGACGAGCACGGGATCTCCATCGAAGAGCTCGACCTGGGCGGCGGCTTCGGCATCGCCTACACGGCCGACGACGACGCGCCCGAGGTCAAGAAGCTTGCGCAGAGCGTGGCGGACATCGTGGACTGGCAGTGCCGTGCGGCGGGACTGGCCCGGCCGCGGCTGACCGTCGAGCCGGGTCGCGGCATCGTCGGGCCGTCCACCGTGACCCTGTACGAAGTCGGCACGATCAAGGACGTGGACGGGCTGCGCACCTATGTGAGCGTGGACGGCGGGATGAGCGACAACATCCGGACCGCGCTCTACGACGCCTCGTATTCGTGTGCCCTGGCGTCGCGTGTCTCATCCGCCGGACCCATGCTGGCCAGGGTGGTGGGCAAGCACTGCGAGAGCGGTGACATCGTGGTGCGGCACACCTGGCTGCCAGCGGACCTGGCACCCGGTGATCTCCTGGCCGTGCCCGCGACCGGGGCGTACTGCCGGTCGCTGGCCAGCAACTACAACTTTGTGCCGCGTCCGGCGGTGGTGGCGGTCGCCGACGGAGCGGCCCGCGTGATCGTCCGCCGGGAAACCCTGGACGACCTGCTCACCCTGGACGCGGGATGAAAAGGGTGCTCAGGGTCGCCTTGCTGGGCTGCGGCGTAGTCGGGACCCAGGTGGCCCGGCTGCTGGCCAGCCAGGCCGAGGAGCTCGCGCTGCGGGTCGGCGCGCGGATCGAGCTGGCCGGCATCGCGGTCCGCCGGATCGCCCACTCCCGCCCCGGCATAGCCAGCGACTTGCTGACCGCGGACGCCATCGGGCTTGTGACCAGGCCCGATGTGGACATTGTGGTCGAGGTCATCGGCGGCATCGAGCCGGCCAGATCACTGCTGCTCGCCGCGATGAAGAACGGCAAGTCCGTGGTCACGGCGAACAAGGCGCTGCTCGCCGAGAACGGCGCGGAGATCTATGGCGCGTCCCGCGAATACGGGGCGGACCTCTACTACGAGGCTTCGGTGGCGGGCGCGATCCCGCTGCTCCGCCCGCTGCGGGAATCGCTGGCCGGGGACACCGTGCACCGGGTGCTCGGCATCGTCAACGGCACGACCAACTACATCCTGGACCAGATGGATTCCTCCGGTGCCGGGTTCGCCGAGTCGCTGGACGAGGCGCAGGCGCTCGGCTACGCCGAGGCCGACCCCACCGCCGACATCGAAGGCTTCGATGCCGCGGCCAAGGCCGCGATCCTGGCCAGCCTCGCCTTCCACACCCCGGTAACCGCCGCCGACGTGCACCGCGAGGGGATCACCTCGGTCACGAGCGCGGACATCGCCAGCGCACGCGCCCTGGGCCGGGTGGTGAAGCTGCTGGCCATCTGCGAGCGCGCTGTTGAGGCCGGCTCCGGTCGGCCTCAGGACGGCGTCTCGGTCCGGGTGTATCCGGCCATGATCCCCCGATCGCATCCGCTCGCCGCGGTCGGCGGGGCGTACAACGCGGTGTTCGTCGAGGCATCGTCGGCAGGCCAGCTCATGTTCTATGGGGCCGGCGCGGGCGGCATGCCGACCGCGAGCGCGGTCCTCGGCGACATCGTCGCCGTGGCCAGGAACCGGCTGGCCGGCACCCGCGGCCCGGACGCGTCCACCTACGCGGGCCTGCCGGTCATGCCGATGGGGGAGGCGCGGACCCGGTACCACGTGTCCCTCGACGTGGACGACCGGCCGGGCGTGCTCGCGCCGATCGCCGAGGCGTACGCGCGCCGCGGCGTCTCGATTCAGGTGGTCCGCCAGACCAGCCGGGGCGACGAAGCCCAGCTCATGATCGTGACCCATATCGCCCGGGACGCGGCGCTCAGCGCCACCATCCGCGACCTCGAGGCGCTCCCCGGCGTGCGCGCCGTGGCCAGCGTGATGCGAGTAGAAGGTGAAGAGGAATGACCGCCGTGGCTTCCCACGTTTCCCGCGCATGGCGCGGGGTGATCAACCAGTACCGGGACCGCCTGCCGGTGACTGACGAGACTCCTGTCATCACGCTGCACGAGGGTGGTACCCCTCTGCTACCGGCCCCGGCGCTGTCCGCCCGGACCGGTTGCGAGGTGTACCTCAAGGTCGAGGGCGGCAACCCGACCGGGTCGTTCAAGGACCGCGGCATGACGGTCGCGCTGAGCGTCGCGGTCGGCGCCGGCGCCCGGGCGGTCATCTGCGCCTCCACCGGCAACACGAGCGCGAGCGCCGCCGCTTACGCGGCTCGGGCCGGGATCACGTGTGCCGTGCTGGTGCCGCGCGGCAAGATCGCGATCGGCAAGCTCGCCCAGGCCCTGGTGCACGGCGCCCAGCTGCTACAGGTGGACGGGTCGTTCGACGACTGCCTCGAGGTGGCCCGCAAGCTGTCCGCCGAATACCCGGTGGCGCTGGTCAATTCCGTCAACCCGGACCGGATCGAGGGGCAGAAGACCGCCGCGTTCGAGATCGTCGACGAACTCGGCGACGCGCCGGACGTGCACTGCCTGCCGGTCGGCAATGCCGGCAACATCACCGCATACTGGATGGGATACAAGGAGTACGCCGCCGCCGGGCTGGCCACCAGGACGCCGCGGATGTTCGGCTTCCAGGCGAGCGGCGCGGCGCCGATCGTCACCGGCGAGCCGGTGCTGCGGCCGCAGACGATCGCTACCGCGATCCGGATCGGGAACCCTGCTTCGTGGACGCGGGCCGAGGCGGCCCGGGACGAATCGGGCGGGTTGATCGATAAGGTCACCGACCGGGAGATCCTGGCCGCGTACCGGACCCTGGCCAGGAACGAGGCGGTGTTCGGTGAACTGGCGTCTTCGGCGAGCGTGGCCGGCCTGCTGGCCTGTGCCGCCGACGGCCGGATCCCGCCCGGCTCCCGCGTGGTCTGCACGATCACCGGGAACGGTCTGAAGGACCCGGACTGGGCGCTGTCCGGCGCCCCCGCGCCGGCCACCATCACCGCCGACCCCGGTGCCGCCGCGGCCGCCCTGGGACTCGCCTAGTGGAGCGAACCGACAGCCACGGCGGTTGCCGTCCCAACGGGGCGGCGATTCCCGCCGTGGCCCCAAGCCGGCCGAGCGCAGCGAGGTCTTGGCGCGGAGGGAAGGGGAGCGGTTGCCGTCCCGCAGGGGCGGCGATTCCCGCCGTGGCCCCAAGCGCCCGACGCCCAGCCCGGCTCACCCCACGCGCCCGCCGCCCGGCCCGACATCTCACGATATGTCCGGATGGCGCCCGCTCACGTCATGGAAGATCGGGGCTCGGCGGAACAAAGGGCGCCGGTTTCCGCTCCCTTTTCTTCCAGGAGACCCCAATCTTCCGCGTCGCGCCGCGCGACGTCTCTCTCACTCCGACATGTCACCCGCTACGACACACATGTCACCCCGTACGGCCAACATCCCGTCCGAAATGTCCCACTTGTCCAGCGCTAACGGGTGACAAGTGGGTCAGAGCGGGTGACAAGTGGAGCCGGGGCTGGGTGAGCGAGGCGATATGGCGGTGAGTGAGGCGGCGTGGACGACTGGGCCGGACGGCCGCGTCCATGTCCGCGTGCCAGCCACCAGCGCCAACCTGGGTCCCGGCTTCGACGCGCTGGGCCTGGCGCTGGACCTGCACGACGACGTGGAAGCGTGGATCACCGATTCCGGCCTCACCATCGAGGTGACCGGCGAAGGCGAAAGCCAGAACCTCGCCGAAGCGGGGGAGAAGCACCTGGTGGTCCAGGCCATGCGGGTCGGATTCGACGCGTTCGCCGGACGCCAGCCCTCCGGCCTGGCCTTGCGCTGCACCAACCGTATCCCGCATGGCCGCGGCCTGGGCTCGTCGGCCGCCGCGATAGTCGCCGGCCTGCTCGCCGCCCGGGCCCTCGCAGCGCAGGCCCAGGCTCAGACCCAGGCCCAGACCCAGGCCCAGGCCCAGGCCCAGGCCCTGAGCCCGCCCGACGGTGCACCAGACCTCCTCGCCCTCGCGACCGGCATCGAAGGGCATCCGGATAACGTGGCCGCCTGTCTGGCCGGCGGCCTGACCATAGCGTGGGCCACTCCCGCGACACCTCCCCGTATGGTCCGCCTGGACCCGTCGCCCACGATCCGTCCGGTCCTCTGCATCGCCCCCGCCGAGATCGCGGTCAGCACCGAATTCGCCCGCGAGGCCCTCCCGAGCACCGTTCCGCATCGCGAGGCAGCCGCCAACGCGGGCCGCGCCGCCCTGCTCATCGCCGCCCTCACTCACCCCGAAGCAAGCCAGGAACTGCTCGACGCCACGGAAGACTGGCTCCACCAGAGGTACCGCGCACAAGCGATGCCCGACACCTACGCCCTACTGGAAAACCTGCGCACGCATCGGATCCCAGCGGTGGTCTCCGGGGCCGGACCGTCCGTCTTGGCCCTGCTGACCTCACCGGGCCTGACCTCTTCGGATGTGCTATTTTCCGGCCGCCTGCTGGACAGCCTGGGTTCAATCGTGAGAGAAACGGGTAAGGCATGGGATATAAGCCCGCTTGACGTCCAGCGGCATGGCGCGCGTCTCCTGCATACAGACGCCAGCGGGCCTCGTGGTACAGCTACCCCCTCTCTTCGCGACACGGATGGCTGTGAAGGAATGCCGTGAGCCCACTTGGTGTTAGTCTTGATAGCACGCCGGGTGCCCCGCGAGGGGCCCGTAGATCCGGGTGCTATTCGGCGAACTCCAAAGGGACGGTATTGTTGCCGTACCCAGGGTCTTTTGCGCAGAAGGCGATCCCGGGGAAACGGGCGAGCGGTGGCGACCGCCCGGGCTCCCTCCGACCTATCTATCTAGCTGCGGATGGACTGCGACGCACGGAGGGGCGCACAGCGTTGCGGCAATCTCTGGCCCCGCAGGGCCGTGGTACCGGGTCGACAGGTCCCAGGCGACCAGAAGAATCATGGAAGGACCATTAGTGAGCGACACAGCCGAACTCCTCGACGCGCCTGGCGCGCCGGAGGGCTCCCCCGTCGGTAGGGTTGAAGGGTCCAAGTCGCGCGGTCGCAGCGGCAGCGGCGCGCTTTCCTCGCTGCTCGTGCCCGAGTTGCAGAGGATCGCGCAGGAGATGGGCATTCCCGGCACCGGCCGGATGCGGAAGAGCCAGCTTGTCGAGGCCATCGAGGCACGGCAGGGGTCCGGCACTGCAATGCGGCCGCGGGGGTCCGGGGGGACGGTTCCCCCCGGTCAAGACTCAGACAAGCCGGGCGCGTCCGCGGGAGCTGGCGCGACCCGCCCTCTGAAGCAGGATGCAATGCAAGATCAGAATACTTTCGAACGAACGGGCTTGGGTGCTTCCCCCGATACCGGCATTGGCGCTCGCGAGGCGGCCGGTGTCGGTGGCGGGACGGCGCCGGCTGCCGCGGCCACGCCGCCGGTGGCGACGCAGGCTGAGCCCGCCGCGGCCGAAGGCCCGGGCCGATCCAACGCCGTGGCCCAGGCGCCGGTGACGGTCCAGGCCGACGCACCGGTGACGACGGCGCAGCCCGACGGGCAGGTCACCGAGGCGCCGGCCGACGGCCAGCGTGGCGACCGCCGTCGCCGCAGCAGCAACCGCCGCGATACGCGTGAGCAGGGTTCTCGTGAGCAGGGCTCGCGTGACCAGGGCGGGCGTGAGCAGGCCCAGGAGCAGGCCGCTCAGGTGGTGCGCGACGGTGGCCGTGACCGCGACCAGGGGAGTCGCGACCAGGGGAGTCGCGACCAGGGCGGCCGTGGCCGCGAGCAGGGCGGTCGTGACCAAGGGGGCCGCGAGCAGGCGGCCGCCGCACGCGGCGGCGACCAGTCACGCGGCGACCAGTCGCGCGGCGGTGAGCAGTCGCGCGGCGGTGACCAGAACGGCCGGGACTATGACGATGATGGCGGCCGTCGGCGTGGCCGCGACCGGTTCCGTAACCGGAACCGGCGGCGGGGCGACCGGCAGTCCGACACCGAGCCCGTGCTGGCCGAAGACGACGTGCTGATTCCCATCGCGGGCATCCTGGACGTGCTGGAGAACTACGCCTTCGTCCGGACCACCGGCTACCTGCCGGGGCCGAACGACGTGTACGTCTCGCTGTCCCAGGTGCGCAAGAACGGCCTGCGCAAGGGCGACGTGATCGAGGGCGCGGTGCGGCAGCCGCGCGATGGCGAGCGCCGGGAGAAGTTCAACGCGCTGGTCCGGCTGGACAAGGTCAACGGCTTCGACCCTGAGCAGTCGCCGGCCCGGGCGGAGTTCTCCAAGCTGGTCCCGCTGTACCCGCAGGACCGGCTGCGGCTTGAGACCGATCCCGGCAACATGATCACCCGGATCATCGACCTGATCGCGCCGATCGGCAAGGGCCAGCGTGGCCTGATCGTGTCCCCGCCGAAGGCGGGCAAGACGATCATCCTTCAGGCCATCGCCAACGCGATCACCAAGAACAATCCGGAAGTCCACCTCATGGTCGTCCTCGTCGACGAGCGGCCGGAAGAGGTCACCGACATGCAGCGGACGGTGAAGGGCGAGGTTATCCACTCGACCTTCGACCACCCGGCCGACGATCACACCACGGTGGCGGAGCTGGCCATCGAGCGGGCGAAGCGGCTGGTCGAGATGGGCCACGACGTCGTGGTGCTGCTCGACTCGATAACCCGGCTGGGCCGTGCCTACAACAACTCCGCGCCGGCCAGCGGCCGGATCCTGTCCGGTGGTGTCGACTCCACCGCGCTGTACCCGCCGAAGCGGTTCTTCGGCGCCGCGCGGAACATCGAGCACGGCGGCTCGCTGACCATCCTGGCCACGGCGCTGATCGAAACCGGCTCCCGGATGGACGAGGTCATCTTCGAGGAGTTCAAGGGAACCGGCAACATGGAACTCCGGCTGCGCCGCGAACTCGCGGACAAGCGGCTGTTCCCGGCCGTGGACGTGGACGCTTCCAGCACCCGTAAGGAAGAGATCCTGCTCTCGCCCGAGGAACTCAAGATCGTCTGGCAGCTACGTCGCGTGCTGCACGCTCTCGAGCCGCAGCAGGCTCTGGAACTGCTGATGGAGCAGATGCGCAAGACCAGGAGCAACGCGGAGTTCCTGCTCCAGGTTCAGAAGACCACCCTGGGTTCTTAGCTCGCGGGAATTCCAGGGGCACCCACGCCGTTAAGGCGTCAGCTATCCATGCGGTACCGGTTCACGTCCTGCTCGCAGGGCGACCCGGCGACCGCCGAACGATAGGAGAAAGCCATGAAGGCTGACATCCACCCGGAGTACAAGGTCACGACCGTGACTTGTAGCTGCGGAAACACGTTCACCACCAGGAGCACGGCAGCGAACGGCCAGATTCACGCCGACGTGTGTTCCAACTGCCACCCGTTCTACACGGGCAAGCAGAAGATCCTGGACACTGGTGGTCGCGTGGCGCGGTTCGAGAAGCGGTTCGGTAAGGCTTCCGGAAAGAAGTTATAGACGTAATGCCCCGGGCTGGGGCGGTGTCTCGCCGGCCGATCGGCCGCCTCACGGACCGAGACGGCCGAAGGCCGGACGAGTCACCTCCCCGGCCCCTGGCTTGCCCCAGGGGTTGGCGCCACTCCAGTGGTTGCACGTCCCAGGAAGTGCAACTCCAGGGTCCAGCGCATGTGGTGAATGTGCCATTGTCCCCCTCATAGGGGGTGCGATGGCACATTCACCCCCCCGGGCGGCTGCGGCCCGGGGGTGTAGGTTACGGGGCGGGGGAACCACCGCCGTTCGTTGATATGAGGGGTTTTGGGTGTTTGACCGGGTAAGTGAACTGGTGAGCGAGCATGCGGAGCTGGAGCATGCCCTCGCCGACCCCGGCGTGCACTCGGACCAGGACAGAGCCCGGACGCTGGGGCGCCGGTACGCGGAGCTGACGCCGATCGTCAGCACGTACCGGGAGTGGCATCAGGTCGGCGACGACTTGGAGGCGGCGCGGGAACTGGCTCGTGAGGACGCGTCGTTCGCCGCCGAGGCGGAGCAACTCGACGCGCGGCGCGAGGAGCTGGCCGAACAGCTGCGCACGTTGCTGGTGCCCAAGGATCCCAACGATGGCCGCGACGTCATCCTGGAGGTCAAGGCCGGCGAGGGCGGCGAGGAGTCCGCGTTGTTCGCCGGGGACCTGCTGCGCATGTACCTGCGGTTCGCCGAGCGGCACGGCTGGAAGACCGAGATCCTCGACGAGACCGCCACTGGGCTCGGCGGGATCAAGGACGCCACCGTCGCGGTCAAGGCCCGTGGCGGGGACGGCGCCTGGTCCCGGCTGAAGTACGAGGGCGGCGTTCATCGCGTGCAGCGGGTGCCGGTCACCGAGTCGCAGGGGCGTATCCACACCTCGGCGGCCGGCGTGCTGGTCGCGCCGGAGGCCGACCCGGTCGACGTGCAGATCAACGAGAACGACCTGAAGGTCGACGTCTTCCGGTCCTCCGGCCCTGGCGGCCAGAGCGTGAATACCACCGACTCCGCGGTCCGGATCACCCACCTGCCGACCGGCATCGTGGTCTCCTGCCAGAACGAGAAGAGCCAGCTGCAGAACAAGGATCAGGCGCTGCGTGTGCTCCGGGCGCGGCTGCTCGCGGCGGCCGAGGCCGAGGCGGATGCGAAGGCGAGCGCCGAACGGCGCAATCAGGTCCGTACCGTGGACCGGTCCGAGCGGGTCCGTACCTACAACTTCCCGGAGAACCGGATCTCCGACCACCGCGTCGGCTACAAGGCCTACAACCTGGACCAGGTCATCGACGGCGACCTGGACGGGGTGATCGACGCTCTGACGGCGGCCGATCTCGAG
>JAFARZ010000353.1 GCA_019245115.1 Streptosporangiaceae bacterium
GGCTTGGCTGCCGCCGAGCAGCTGGCGCAGGGCCAGGGCGCGGCGCAGGTACAGGTGGGCGTCGTGTTCCCAGGTGAAGCCGATGCCGCCGAGCACCTGGATGCAGTCCTTGGCGTTGTCCACCGCGTCGTCCAGGGCCAGCGCGGCCGCGGCCGCGGCGGCCAGCGGGTGCCCGGGCCCGGCTGTGGTGCGGGCGGCGTCCCAGGCCAGGGCGGCGGCGCGGTCGGCCCGGCAGGCCATGGTGGCGCACAGGTGCTTGACCGCCTGGAACGAGCCGATCGGGCGGCCGAACTGGTGCCGGGTCTTGGCGTAGTCGGCGGCGGTGGCGCCGCACCAGGCGGCCACCCCGGCGGCTTCGGCCGCGAACAGGGTCGCGGCCAGGTCGCGGACGTTCTCGGTGGTCAGGCCGGCCAGGAGCTTGTCCGGGGTCACATCGTCCAGCCGGATGGTAGCCAGCTCGCGGGAGAAGTCGAGCGGAGTGAGCTTGGTAACCGTGACGCCGGGCTGGTCCTGGTTGAGCAGGAACCAGGCGTCGTCCTGGGTGGAGGCGAGCAGGTGACCCGGCGCCCACAGCACGGGGCCGGTCTCACCGCTGATCTTGAGGGCGCCGTTCGTCCTGAGCGTGCCCGGCGCCAGGGCGACGCACGCGGCGTCCTGGCCCAGCAGGGCGGCCAGCGCGGCGGGCAGCACCGGGCCCGGGGTCAGGGCCCGGGCCAGCTGCTCAAGCGCGGCGGCCAGGTCGGCGACCGTACCCTCCCGCGGAATGGCGAACACGCCCAGGGCGGCCAGGTCGGTCATGAGCGCGGTGGGGTCCTGCCGGGCGCTGTCCTGCCAGGCACGGGCGGCGGCGATAGTGTCGGCACGCTTGGCCCAGTCGCGGAGCGAGTCCTGCAGGGCCCGCTGCTCCGGCGTCATCGCGATCGGCACGGCCCCCTGGCCCTCCTCACCGTCCTGTGACTGCGGTACCTGCAGGAATTAGAACACGTTTCACTGGTTTGCGCACGGCCAGGAAGACCCGGGCGACCAGGGCCATGGCACCGAGGATGCCGGCCGCCAGCGGGATGATCGTGGTGAGCAGGGAGAGTTTGGTGCGGGCGCTGGAGTCGAGGTTGACCACGTGCTGGACGGTGGCGGGCGTGGTCGCCAGGTCGCCGTCGAACAGCACCGCGACGGTGGCGCCGTCGGCGGGGTTCTGCAGGGTCATCTTCTCGTTCTCGTTGACGTTGAGCAGCGCCCCGGTCTCCGGATCGACCCAGTAGATGAGGTGGACCTGGTACATCTGGTCCAGCTTGACCGTCTTCTGCTTGAGGCCGAAGAAGGGGCCGGGCACGGTGATGGTGCTTACCTGGGTCGGGGCGACGTTCTCGGTGAACACGTAGGTCTGGATGCCTTCGGTGCCGGCGGTCCCCTCATAGGTGAAGGGCACCGGCCGGTTCAGCGTGGTGTCGAAGACGTCGTAGGTCTGCTTCTTCGTGCCGATCGGGAACAGGTACCCGACCAGTCCGGTCTGGCGGATCGCCTTGTTGCCGTTGACGCTCGCCCCGCAGCAGTCGACCAGCTGACCGGTGCGCCGGTTGAACGCGAAGCGGCGGGTCATGGTGCTGACTGGCAGGCCGTTGGTGAGGTCCCGCGCGCTGCTGGTCTGGTTCCACACCGCGGTGGACGAGTTGCCCGCCGTGGCGTCCCCGTTGATCGTGTAGGTGGCCTGCACGCGGACTCCGGTCTCCTCCTTCAGCTTGACCTGGCTGAAGTAGGACACCCCGGTCCCGGACAGGATCGCCGTGGTGTGCTCGTCCAGCGGGAACTTGACGAAATGACTGCTGACGTAGGTGGGGAGGATCACCGCCTGGGTGATGAGGAAGACTCCCAGCCCGGTAAGCGTGAAACCAGCGACCCGACGCATAGGCAGAATTAGAACACGTTTCACCTCCTGCTGGCGAGGCCCGTTTGGGTGATCACCTCCCGTGTGCTTGGTATTCTTGATGCGAACGGACACGGCAAAGGATCCTCATGGCACCAGCGAGAACACGTACCACCGACGCGCTGAGCTCGGCAGGCGACGCCGAGCTAGGCTCGGCGGCGCAGCGGGAGCGGCGCAAGCGGATCCTGGACGCCACGCTCGCGCTGGCGTCCAAGGGCGGCTACGACGCGGTGCAGATGCGGACCGTGGCCGAACGGGCGGACGTGGCGCTCGGCACGCTGTACCGGTA
>JAFARZ010000281.1 GCA_019245115.1 Streptosporangiaceae bacterium
ACGCCAGCCCCGAGGACCTTCGCACCTGGGCCCAGCCACCACCGAACGGCAAAACCCCGGATCAGTAACGCCGCCACCGACGTAGCCGCCAGCGATCGCCACGCCGAGTGCCGGCGTGCCCTTTCACAGGACTTCCGAGTACTTACGTCCGGATAGAAGCATTTCCGGGCTGCGCGGTCTTCGGCCAGTTCGCAGTGTGTCGTGTGTGGGCTGCCAGTTGTTTTGCCGGAATATGGCCGTTATGTGACAGCAGGTGTGGTGGATGGCGCGGAAGAAAAGGGCCTCGCGGAAGAAAGGGCGCTGGTTTCCGGCGCCTTTTTCTCCAGAAGGCTCCTAATTTCCACGCGATGGCTCGCTCGTGCACCCGCTTTCCTCCAGAGGTCCTGACTTCCGCTTTCGGGGGGGACGGCCGGGGATTTGGGAGGCACAGCGGCGTGGGCGGTTGTGTGACGCGGGCGCTCTCCGCCTGTGGGTGGAGGTCTCATCCTGTGGTCGCAGTCAAAGATCGGCTGGCGCGCCGATGCGCGAGGGGGGCTTGTGCGGGTTACCTGGACGCCATGATAGAGATACGGGGTTTGTCCAAGCGGTACGGCGACAGAGTCGCCGTCGATGATCTGTCATTCACGATACGGCCTGGCCACGTGACCGGCTTCCTGGGGCCGAATGGCGCGGGCAAGACCACCACGATGCGTGTGATGCTCGGCCTCGACGCTCCGTCGGCGGGGTCGGTCACCATCAACGGCAAGCCGTTCGCCCAGGTCTACAGCGCGATGCGAGAGGTCGGCGCGCTGCTGGACGCGAAGGCCGTGCATGGCGGCCGCAGCGCCTACAACCACCTGTGGTGCCTGGCGGCGACCAACGGCATCCCGCGCAGCAGGGTCGACGAAGTCATCGGCATCGTCGGCCTGGAGGACGTGGCGAAGAATCGGTCCAAGGGGTTCTCGCTCGGCATGAGCCAGCGCCTGGGAATCGCCGCGGCCCTGCTCGGCGATCCGGAGATCCTCATGTTCGACGAGCCGGTCAACGGCCTGGACCCCGAAGGCATCCGGTGGATCCGGCTGCTGATGCGCTCGCTGGCCGCCGAAGGCCGGACGGTGTTCGTCTCCAGCCATCTCATGTCGGAAATGGAAAACACGGCGGACCACCTCATCGTGATCGGCCGGGGCAAGCTGATCGCGGACTGCCCGATGGCCGAGTTCACCGCCGGCGGCGGTGCCAGAACAACCACGGTGGTGAAGACGCCGGACGCAAACCGGCTGGCCGTGGCGGTTGAGGCGGCCGGCGGCACGCTGGAACCGGATGCCGACGAGTTCACGGTCCACGGGCTCGGGCCCGAGCGGATCGGCGAGCTCGCGCTGGCCAACGGCATCCTCCTGCACCACCTCGCCCCCTCACGAGTGTCGCTGGAGGAAGCGTTCATGGAACTGACCGCGGACAGCGTCGAGTACCAGGCGAAAGGCTGACTGAGATGACGACGGCAACAGTAACCAGAGGGCAGGCCCGCATCCCGGCGGTGTCTCCCGCACAGCGTCGGCCCGGCCTGGCGGAGACGCTGCGCTCGGAGTTCATCAAAATCCGATCGGTCCGTTCCACCTACTGGACCCTGGTGGCCCTGGTACTGGCCTCCATCGCGTGGGCGGCCTTTGACTGCGCGGGCATCGTGTCGCACTGGCCGCAGAACCAGGGGTTCAATCCGGCGGACGCGAGCCTGGCCGGACAGGTGGGGCTCGGCGAGCTGATCATCGTGACGCTCGGGGCACTGGTCATCACCTCGGAGTACTCCACCGGGATGATCCGTACCTCGCTGACCGTGATGCCGCGCCGCGGCGTCCTGTACGCGGCCAAGGCGATCGTGTTCGCGGCGGTGTCGCTGGCGGTCTCCCTGGTGACCAGCTTCGCGGCGTTCCTGACCGGTCAGGTGATCCTTTCCCAGAAGCACATCAACACCACGCTGGCCCACCCCTTCGCGCTGCGCGCGGTGCTGCTGTCCGCGGCGGTGGTCTCGGTTTTCGGCCTGCTGGCTTACGGGGCCGGCGC
Source organism: Streptosporangiaceae bacterium (assembly GCA_019245115.1). Classification (GTDB taxonomy): domain Bacteria; phylum Actinomycetota; class Actinomycetes; order Streptosporangiales; family Streptosporangiaceae; genus JAFARZ01. The sequence continues at coordinate 2,038 of JAFARZ010000281.1, forward strand.
GATCATCCGGAACACCGCGGGGGCGATAACCGCGATCCTGGGGATGATCTTCCTGATTCCGCTGCTGGCCCAGGCGTTGCCGAACAGCTGGTTCTGGGCCATCGAGCGGTGGCTGCCCAGCGGGCCGGCGCTCAACCCGGTCTCGGCCGGCCGGGCTTGGTCCACCGATCACCTGTTCTCTGCCTGGGGCGAGTTCGCGGTGTTCTGCGGCTACGCGGCGGTGCTCCTCGCGGTCGGCGCATGGTTGTTCTGCCGCCGCGATGCGTGAGACCGGTGCTCGAATACGCTGAGCCGGTGGAACGGGTACACCGGGGGATCCGCGCCCATCGATGGCTAGCGGAGACGGCTCTGGCGCTGCTGCTGCTCGGTGGCAGCGCCAGAGCCTACGCCCACCAGACCGCCGTCATCCCGGTTGTGCTGGCGCTGGCTTGCGCGCTGGCGGCGCGCCATCGTTTCCCGGTAGCGGCCCTCGCGGCCACCCTGGCGATCGGCACCGCTCAGGTGGTCGTGGGCACCGGACCCATGTTCACGAACAATCCGCTCCAGCCCACCTTCGCCGACCTGGGGATCCTGGTGGTGCTGTACACCGTCGCGGTCAGCCGGCCCAGACGGATCTCGCTGGCGGGACTGGCGGCCTGCGCGGCCCTGTTCGTGGCGTTCGTGGCGCATCTGAACCCCGGGCCGCCGATGGCCCAGCGCCCGCTCGAGTTCGTGGCGGTATTCGTGACCTACGGGCTGATGCCGATCTGCGCGTGGGTGCTCGGCGACTCGATGGCGAAACGACGGACCTATCTCACCGCGCTGGAGGATCGGGCGGACCGGGCCGAAGCGGAACGAGACGCCCACGCCCAGATCGCCGCGGCCGCCGAAAGGGCCCGGATAGCGCGCGAGCTGCACGACGTGATCGCCCATAATCTCAGCGTCATGGTGGCCCAGGCCGACGGGGGCAGGTACGCCTTCGACGCCGAGCCGGAACGATCCCGGCAGGCTCTGGCGGAGATCGGCAACACCGGCCGTCAGGCACTCGCGGAGATGAGCCATCTGCTGGGCGTGCTGAAGACCGGTGAGGAAACACCCGCGTTCGCGCCGACGCCGGGGGTGGCGGAGATAGCGGGGCTGGTCGCGCAGGCTCGCGAGGCCGGGACAAGCGTCAGTTACGCGGTGGAGGGCGCCGCGCGGCCGGTGCCGGCCGGGGTGTCGCTCGCGCTGTACCGGATAGCCCAGGAGGCGCTGACCAACGTCCGCAAGCACGCGGGCCCCGGCGCTACCGCGGAGGTAAGGCTTTGCTACGGCCCGGGCGAGGCCCTGATCCGGGTAGCCGACGATGGGGCGGGGATACCTCCTAGGAGGAATGACCTCGCGGGGCATGGACTGGCCGGGATGCGCGATCGCGTCGCCCTGTACGGCGGGACGCTCGCGGCCGGACCGTGCTCCGGCGGTGGTTTCAAGGTCGTCGCCCGGCTGCCGGTTCCCGCATGACCATCCGGGTGCTGCTCGTCGACGACCAGGATCTCGTCCGGGCCGGATTCGCCATGGTGCTGGGCAGCCAGCCGGACATCAAGGTCGTCGGCGAGGCCGCCGACGGGCGCGCGGCGGTACGGCTGGCGCGAGAGTGTCCCGCGGACGTGATGGTGATGGACGTGCGGATGCCGGAACAAGACGGCGTCGCCGCGACCAGGGAGATCTGCCGCGCCGGAGACATTCCGCGGGTGCTGATCCTGACCACGTTCGATCTGGACGAATACGCGTACGCCGCGCTGCGGGCCGGCGCCAGCGGATTCCTGCTGAAGTCGGCGCCGCCGGAGGAACTCCTGTACGCCGTCCGCTGCGTGCACAACGGTGACTCGATCGTGGCGCCCTCCACCACCCGCCGCCTCATCGGCCGGTTCCTGCCGCACCTGCCCGGCCCTGCTGAATTGGCCTGGGCCTCCGGCCGCGGCGCCGAACCGCCGCTCGGGCTCGCCGATCTCACCGCCCGGGAACGCGAAGTGCTGGCCCAGGCGGGCTGCGGTCTGTCCAACACCGAGATCGCCGGGCTGCTACACATCTCCGAAGCCACGGTGAAGACCCACATCGGCCACATCATGGCCAAGCTCGGCCTGCGTGACCGGATCCAGATCGTCGTCTACGCCTACGAGACCGGTCTCGTCACCCCGCAGGGCCGCCCCGGCAAAGACCGGTTATGGCTTCAGGTGGTCGCGCCAGGAGTGCTGGGGGACGAAGCCCAGGACCTGCTTCGCCCGGTCAATCGACAGCAGCGTGGTGTTGCCGGACACTTCGCCGCGGATCGGGACGCCGGGATAGACCTCGGCCATGAGATCCGCGGAGGGGCGCTTCATCACGGTGTCGGCGGCGGCGATGATGAAGCTCTCTGTACCGGCGACGTCGGCTTCCAGGGCCAGGCGGCAGGACAGGGCCACATCCCGCTCGTCGATGTAGCCCCAGAGGTTCCACTTCCGGCTGAGCGGGTCGTCCCAGTACGCCGGGAAGTGCCGGTAGTCCTCCGGAGCCATAATGTTGGAGAACCGCAGCGCGACGAACGGGATGCCGGACCACTCGGCGATGTGGGCGGCGACGGTCTCGCTGGCCACCTTGGACAGCGCGTAGGTCGTGGTGGGCACCGGGTAGTGGTCTTCGTCGACCGGCGCGTACCGGGGCGGCACGTCGAACGGCAGGCCGAGGGTGGTCTCGCTGGACGCCCAGACGACCCGGGCCAGGCCCAGCCCGGCCGCGGCCTGGAACACGTTGAAGTTCATCGCCATGTTCTGGTTGAACGTGGTCGCCGGCGTGGCCAGCCCGGGCGCCGGGATGTTGGCCAGGTGCACGACGGCGTCGCAGCCGGCCAGGACCTCCACGGCCTGCCCGTAATCGGTCAGGTCGGCCCGCAGCCCGCCGGGCGGCTTACGGATATCGACGGACACGACCTCGTAACCGTGGGCCACCAGGTGCGGCACCACCGCAAGGCCGGCCTTACCGCTGGCACCCGTCACGCACACTTTCAATGTGTTCCTCCTCTGGATCACCGCTAACGCTATCGTGCGGGCGCATGACACCGGCGAGGGCGGCTACCAGCACAGCAAGGGCCGCCGGCACCAGGAGAGCGCCGCGCAGGCCCACACCGGCCGCGACCGCGCCGATCGCGACCGGTCCGGTCAGCAGGCCGGTGTAGGCGACGGCGGCGATCCGGCCGATGTTACGGCCGGCGTGGTCCGGATCCAGCCGGGCGGCGGACGAGACGATCTGCGGGAAGATGCCGGCCAGGCCGGCGCCGAGCAGCGCGAAGCCGGCGATGGCGGCGACCGGGCTGCGGATCAGCAATCCGGCGGCGAGGCCAAGCCCGGCCAGCAGACCGCTGTAGCGGACCAGCCGCACCGAGCCCAGCCTGAGCGCCAGCCGGTCGCCGGCGACGCGGCCGGCGGCCATGGTGACCGAGAACGCGGCCAACCCGATCGCGGCGACGCCTGGCGAGGAACCGAGATCGCGGAGGTACACGGCGCTCCAGTCGCCCGCGCTGCCCTCGCCCAGCTGGCCGCACAGTGCGAGCAGGCCGAGGATCCAGATCACGACGGCAATCTGCCTGGCCGAGGGGGGCGGCGGGCCGCCCGGCTTGTCTTCGCGCGGTGTCACGGGCGGCAGCACCGCATGGCGTCCGGCCACCAGCGCGAGCACGGTCAGCGCGGCGGCCGCGACGGCGAACGTGGGCAGCGGGCCGATCGCGAGCGCGGCGAACACCCCGCCGATCCCGGCGCCGACCAGCCCGGCGATGCTGTACCCGGCGTGCAGCGAGGACATGATCGGCCGGCCGTAGGCGACTTCGAGGCGAGCCCCGCAGGCGTTCATCGACACGTCAAGAAGCCCGGCCAGCGCTCCGAAGCACACCAGCGTCGCGATCCACAGCGGCAGGCTGTGAACCTGAGGGCCCACACCGACGGTGACCAGGGACACAGCGAGGCAGAGGGCCGCGATCCGCATCACCCGCACGGCACCGAAGCGGTCGGTGATCCGCCCGCTGGCCGCCAGCGTCACAACACTTCCCGCGGGCACCGCGAACAACGTGAACCCCAGGCGCGAATCGCTCAGATGGAGCGCCGCCTTGATGGCCGGCAGCCGGGCGGCCCACGTCGCGAACGCGACACCCAGCACGAAAAAATGGGCCAGCACCGCCACCCGGGCCCGGCCGAGACTGGATACGTCGGCCCTGGCGGTCATATGCCCAGGTTAGAGGGAATTGTCCAGGATTGTGACATCCGCTGGCGACGCCGGCGGCTCGGCCCAGGCGGTCTTGGTCAGGAAGGCGGAGGTGAGCGCGATGGCCGCGGCGACGTCGTGGCCGGCCAGCCGGGACTGATAGGCCCGGTAACGGCTCATCTCCCACTCCTTACCGCGCGGAGACAGCGACTCCAGGCAGGGCTCGGGCAGCGGATTCCAGGTCCACGTGCCGTCCGGGGCCGACCGGATGAACTCGGCCGGATCGAGGTGTATGCCGACCTGGTTGCGGACATACCGCAGTCCGGCCAGGGTTTCCTCGATCAGCCGCGCCTCCTCGCCGGGCAGCCCGTCGAGCACGCTGTCGTACGCATCCCCCTCATAGCGCACCATGGTGGCGTCCACGATAGTGACCCACCACACCGCCTCGCTCATCACCGCGCCGACCCTGAGCAGGTCCTGCCCCGCCGCCTGAGCGAGCCGGTCCGCGGCCTCGGCCATCGCGGCGATCGACCAGGCCAGCGCGTCCGCGGGGGCGGCCGGACCGGCCGAGTGCTCGCGAACCCACTTGATCCGGCAGACCGACGAGCAGAACCTGGAATGCTCGCGACGCGGCTCGAACACCGAGCCGCACTGACCGCAAAGGCGGGTGTCAGCCATCTGGAAATGCTACGCCACGTGGATGAGATGGGCGTTAACGGATTCTGCGAGAGGACCCAGAGCCGGGATCTCGGTGACCGACACACCCGCGGCGCGTAGCTGCTCGGCGCCCTGGCCGGAGGTGAAGACCGGCGGTTCACGCCAGGCGAAGACGACCCGGGGAACGCCCGCCGCGACGATGTGCTGGACGCACGTTACCGGACGGGAAGCACGGGCCCCGCAGGGCACGAGCGAGCTGTACAGCGTGGCGTGACGGAGCCTGCGATCCGGGCCGGGCCGGTGCCGGGTCAGCTTGCGCAGGGCCACCTCCTCGGCGTGGTCGTGCTCCTCCTGCTCACGGGAGAAGCCGGTGGCCAGGACCTCCCCGTCCTCGCTCACGATCACGGCTCCGACCGAGAACGCCGTCGGAGAGAGCGGGGACAGCCGGGACAGCTCGATCGCCCAGCGCAGGAACCGCTGATCGGAGCCGCCCGGGCCGAGCAGGTAGCGGGACACGACCATGTCGCCCACGCGGCTCACCTCGGCGAGCGTCATCCTCCCAGGCGCCGACGGGACGTCCAGCCGGGGCGCGCGAGGATCGCCGACGAAGAACGGCGCCACGGCCAGACGCAGCTCATTGGCGAGGTCCTGGGCCAGGAACTGGCCGAGCACGCTGGCGCCGCCTTCTACCAGGAGTCGAGCCACCGACCGTTCGTTCAGATCTTGGAGAATTTCGGCAAGGGAAAGGCCGGCACCCTCATAGACCAGGTACGGCCGGTCGAGAGGGAGGTCACCCGAGGCGGTGAGCGTCACGCGGAGCGGGTGCTCGGCCAGGCCGCGCGCCGCTCGGGCGGCGCGGCGACGGGGGTCGCGGATCAGCAGGCGGGGGCGGTCCCGGCGGACGGTGCTCGCGCCGACCAGGATCGCATCGCAGCCGGCCCGCAGCTCGTCCACCTGGTCGAGGTCTTCAGGGCCGGACAGGATCAGGCGATCGGGCGTCGCGTCGTCCAGGTAACCGTCGGCCGAGGTCGCGCAGCTCAGCACGACGTAGGGCCGGGCGCTGCTGGGCATGACTCAACATTAGCTTTCGGGGGGTGCGGGGGGTGGTCCCTCCCCCGGGGGTCCGGGGGGAGGGTTCCCCCCGGTCTAAGGGCTGCCAACAGAGTAGCTTCGGTGATCTAATGGTCACCGATGCTGGAGACAGTGAACCCCGCGACCGGAGAGGTCCTGGCCGTCTTCCCGGTGCACGGACGCCGTGAGGTCGATGCCGCGCTGGCCGCCGCGCGGCCTGCCGCGCAGTGGTGGGCTGATCTCGATTGGAACGAACGACGGATACGGCTTCTAGCCTGGAAATCTTACCTGGCCCGTTATCTAGGCCGTCTGGCGCAGCTCGTGCACGAGGAGACCGGCAAGCCGCTGGACGACGCCAAGCTGGAGATCACCCTCGCGATCGTGCATATCGACTGGGCGGCCCGGCACGCCCGTCCGGTGCTCCGGGAGCGGCGGGTGCGCAGCGGGCTGGTGGCCGCCAACCTCACGTCGTGGGTCGAGTATCAGCCGCTGGGCGTGGTCGGGGTGATCGGGCCCTGGAACTACCCGGTGTTCACGCCGGCTGGGTCGATCGCGTACGCGCTGGCCGCGGGCAACGCCGTCGTGTTCAAGCCGTCGGAGCTGACGCCCGCCGTGGGCGAGGCGCTGGTGCGGTCGTTCGACGAGGCGCTCCGGGCGGCCGGCGACGACCCGGCCCAGCCGGTGCTGCAAGGCGTGTACGGACCCGGGTCGACCGGAGAGGCGCTGGTGCGCAGCGGGGTCGACAAGATCGCGTTCACCGGGTCGGCGGCGACGGCCCGGAAGGTGATGGCGGCCGCGGCGGACACGCTGACGCCGGTGGTGGCGGAATGCGGCGGAGTCGGTGAGTCAGGATTCGGGCGGATTCACGCGCCGGACGGGCTGCGTGAGTTCGCGCGGGCCAAGGTGATCACACGGCAACGGTTCGGGCCGCCGCTCCGGCTGACTTCATCCGGCCGGACGGAGCGAGACATGGACCGGCTGGTCCTGTTCGTCACCCTGGTGCACGGCCGGCTCTACCGGTCACGGCACCGGCCGCGGCGCTGAATTAGCCTAGGCCTCCGGCCGCGGCGACCAGGAAGTCAGCCTCGTCAGCCGGATCCAGCGGGGCCAGCGGAGCACGACCAGCGATAAGGTCGGCGGCCCGTTCCGCGATCGCGATCGTCGGGGCGTTCGTGTTCCCCCTGGGCACGGCCGGCATCACCGATGCGTCCACCACGCGGAGGTTCGCCACGCCGCGGACCCTGAGCTCGGGGTCGACCACGCTGCCGCGCCTCGCGCTGCCACCCATGGCACAGGTGCCGACCGGGTGGTACAGGGTCGCGACGCTCTGCCGGATGTAGGTGGTCAGGTCAGCGTCCCTGGTCAGGTGCGGGCCGGGGGCCAGCTCGGTGGTGCACACCCGGGCCATGGAACGGGCGGTGGCGATCTCCCGGGCCATCTTCACGCCGGTGAGCAGCGTGTTCGTGTCCCGGCCGTCCGGGTCGGACAGGTAGCCGGGGTCGATGGCCACGCGGTGGCGCGGGTCCGCGCTGCGCAGCTTGATCCGGCCGCGGCTGGCCACGTCGACCAGCGTGACAAGCACGGTCATGGCGCGGCGGGCCGGGTCGGCCAGGCCTTCGTCGCGGAATTCGGCGGGTAGCACGTGCCATTGGAGGTCGGGGCCGCCCAGGCCATGACTCGTGGCGACGAAGCCGCCCGACTCGGAGACGTTGCTGGTCAGCGGGCCCCGATGGGTGAGCTGCCACCGGACGGCCCCCGCCGGACCAGCCTGTTCCCACAGGCTCTTCAGTCCTGGGGTCGACCATATTACGGGGACGGCCGGGTGGTCGCTGAGGTTGGCGCCGACGCTGGGGCTATCGGTTATAACGTCGATGCCCACGCTGGTCAGGTGGTCGGCCGGGCCGATACCGGACAGCATCAGCAACTGCGGGCTGTTGATCGCGCCGCCGCAGACGATGACCTCGGCCTCGGCCCGGTCGGTCAGCAGTTCTCCGTCGTGCAGGTAGGTGACGCCCGTCGCCCTGGCATCCTCGATCTTGATGCTGGTCGCCAGGGCGCTGGTCTTGACGGTGAGATTGGGCCGGGATTTCGCGGGGTGCAGGTAGGCGTCGGCGGCGGACCAGCGGCGGCCCTTGCGCTGGGTGACCTGGTACCAGCCGACGCCATCCTGGCGCGGGCCGTTGAAGTCTTCGTTGCGCGGCGCGCCCTGGGCCGCGGCCGCCTCGATGAACGCGCGGTTCGCCGTGGAGCGGTGCGGCGTGTCGGTGACGGACAGCGGGCCGCCGGTACCATGGTAGGCGCTGGTGCCGCGGGAGTTGTCCTCGGCCCTGAGGAAGTAAGGCAGCAGGTCGGGATACGTCCAGCCGGTGCAGCCGTAGTCGTCGCGCCAGGTCTGGTAGTCGTGCCGGTTGCCGCGAATGTAGATCATCGCGTTGGTGGACGAGGAGCCGCCGAGGGTACGGCCCCTTGGCCAGTAGATGGGCCGGCCGCCCGCGTGGCGCTGCGGGACCGTCCGGTAGTTCCAGTCGTAGTTCGTCTGGAACAGACGGTTCAGCGCCGCCGGGGCGTGGATCTCCAGCGCGTCGTCCGGCGGGCCGGCCTCCAGCAGGAGCACCTTGACGTCGGAATCGGCGCTCAGCCGGTTCGCGAGCACGCAGCCCGCGCTGCCCGCGCCAACGATGATGTAGTCGTACACGGCGGCCTCCTTACCGACACCATAGTGTCCGGCCGCGTGTCGCGGGATGTCGCGGGTGACGCGAGTTTCGCGGGCGTCGCGGGGTCCGGCGGGCCCCCGAGAACCGCCGGACCCCCGACATGAAACGATGCGTTCCGCGGTTGCCTGGTCCGGTCACTCCGCGTAGTCACGCATCGCAATCATACGATGCCACATCGTGGGCCGAATTGGAATACCCCAGGTCAGATGGTTGATCACTTTTTTATCGCGACGTCGCGAGGGGCTTCGATGAGATTGGGGCGACACGGCTTGTGACTGGTTGCGGGTCCGGGAGGGGGTACCACCGCCGTTCTGATAAAAGCTTGTCGAACGGTCAGGTGTGCGGCGCGGTGGTTCGGGCGGAGGCGACGCGGGCAGAGGCGGTCAGCGCGGAAGATCGGTGCTAGACGGAGGATTATGCGCCGTATTCGACGCACAGAATTCCGCGATGCACCGATCTTCCGTCTTAATCGGCGCATCTCTCGTAGAGATTCCGGCATTCCAGTCGATTCGGGTGGCGGCGCTGGGTGGCGACCGTCGTTACCGCCATCAAGGGGCGGTTTCGGGCCGGAACCGGCGGCTATTTCGCGTTGGCAACGCCATGATGTCGTCTCAGATCATGAAATGTCGGGTTTGTGCTCACGGGATGGGGGGCGTGGGTGGTCGGGGGGCGGCGGCTCGCGCTTAGGGTGGGGGTATGGCGCGGAACGTGCGAGAGAAGCCGGTTGTGTTGTCGCGGATCTATACGCGGGCGGGGGACGACGGGTCCACGGCACTGGCGGATGGGAGCCGGACGGCGAAGACGGATTCGCGGCTGGGAGCGTACGCCGACGTGGAGGAGGCCAACGCGGCGATCGGGGCGGCGGTCACGTTCGGGGAACTGTCCGAGGTGATCAAGACGGTGCTGGCGCGGGTGCAGAACGAACTGTTCGACGTGGGGGCCGACCTGGCGAATCCCCTATCGGCGGAGCCGCCGCCCTATCCGCCGCTGCGGATCGACCAGGCCTACATCGACCGCCTGGAGAGCGAGTGCGACTCGTTCAACGAGGGGCTGCCGGTGCTCCGTTCGTTCCTGCTGCCGGGCGGCACGCCGGGGGCGACCCTGCTGCACGTGGCGCGGACCGTGACGCGGCGGGCCGAGCGCAGCGCGTGGGCGGCCGTCGCCGATCACGGCGGCACGATCAGCCCGTTGCCGGCCAAGTACCTGAACCGGCTTTCCGACCTGCTGTTCATCCTCTCCCGGCAGGCCAACCAGGGGCACGGGGACGTGCTATGGAAGCCGGGCGGGGAACGGGAGCATTAACCGGACCGGGAGCATTAACTGGACGCGACCCAGGTGCGAGCCGGGCGGCCCGGGCGGCGCGGCCTCCAGCCAGGCGAGCAGGCCGGTGAGCGCCGACTCGGCCAGCGCGAGCTGGACGGTGTCACCGCCTCTGCCGCCGGATAGTTCGCACTCCACCACGACCCGGCCGGGGCCCAGCGTCGCGATTTCCGCGGTGTCCGGGGGCCGGCGCGAAACCACCATGAGGTCGCGCCGGCCGAACGTCTCCTCCGGGCGTTGTGAGATGCCGAAGGCGTTGAACCAGCGAAGCTCGTCCGACTGGTAGGAAGCCACGCCCAGCCGCCACGGGCTGGTCCCGCGGCGCAGCGCGCACTCGACCGTGCCGCCGCCGCGCTCGAGCAGGAACCGGCGGGTGGCCAGGAATCCGGCTGCGGCGACGAGAAGTATGAGGAAGGCGGCGAACAGCCAGGCCACATCGAGCGTCAGGGACGCTCTATGCAGAGAAACCGTAAACGCCAGCGATCCACTCACCGGCGTCTATCGTCCTCGTCCCAGGCCGTCTTACGCCTGCTCGCCGGCCGCGCGTAGCTGCGCTCTCGCGTACTTCGCCTCCGCGGGCTCCTCGCCGGCGGCCTGTCCGCCACCAGGCGGCGAATCGATCTCGCTGAGCTGGTGGTGTATTTCCGCGACATCGATCTCGACGCCGAGCTGCGCCCGGGCCGCCAGAATCGACACCTGATCGTCGGCGACAGACAGGAATCCGCCGCTGACCGCGGCCCGGACCGCCTCGCTCGATCCCTCGGGCTCAGCCTGGTCGCTGCCAGGGTCGAGGATCTCGACCACGCTGCCCTCAGCCAGGATGCCGAACACCGGGGCATGCCCGGTCAGCACGCCGATGTCACCCTCAGTGGTCTTGGCGATTACCATCCTGGCCTCGCCCGACCAGAGCTCCCGGTCGGGCACGACCAGCGCGACCTTCAGCGTCACCGCTCCAGCTCCCTGGCTTTCCGCTCCACGTCCTCGATCCCGCCTACCATGTAGAACGCCTGCTCGGGCAGCTGGTCGTACTTGCCCTCAGTGATCGCCTTGAACGAAGCGATCGTCTCCTCCAGCGGGACGAAGACGCCAGCCTGCCCGGTGAACTGCTCGGCGACGTACATCGGGTGCGACAGGAAGCGCTCGATCCGGCGGGCCCGCTGTACGACGATCTTGTCCTCTTCGCCGAGCTCGTCAATGCCGAGGATGGCGATGATGTCCTGTAGTTCATTGTAGCGCTGGAGGATCTGCTTCACGGTCTGCGCCACATCGTAGTGCTCCTGACCGATGTAGCGCGGGTCCATGATCCGGGACGTGGAGTCCAGCGGGTCGACCGCGGGGTAGATGCCCTTCTCGGTGATGGCCCGGGACAGCGTGGTCGTGGCGTCGAGGTGAGCGAACACCGTGTGCGGCGCGGGGTCGGTGATGTCGTCCGCGGGGACGTAGATCGCCTGCATGGAGGTGATCGAGTGACCGCGAGTGCTCGTGATGCGCTCTTGCAGCTGGCCCATCTCGTCGGCCAGGGTCGGCTGGTAACCGACCGCGGACGGCATACGGCCGAGCAGCGTGGACACCTCGGAACCCGCCTGAGTGAACCGGAAGATGTTGTCGATGAACAGCAGCACGTCCTGGCCCTGCACATCGCGGAAGTACTCGGCCATCGTGAGGGCGCTCAGCCCGACCCTGAGACGGGTGCCCGGCGGCTCGTCCATCTGACCGAACACCAGGGCCGTGTCGTCGATAACACCCGACTCGGTCATTTCCAGGAACAGGTCGTTGCCCTCGCGGGTCCGCTCCCCCACTCCGGCGAAGCAGGACACCCCGCCGAAGTTCTTCGCGACCCGGCGGATCATCTCCTGGATCAGCACGGTCTTGCCGACACCGGCGCCGCCGAACAGGCCGATCTTGCCGCCGCGCACGTACGGGGTGAGCAGGTCGATGACCTTGATGCCGGTGACGAACATCTCGGTCTTCGGCTCGAGCTGGTCCAGGGGCGGGGGGTCGCGGTGGATCGGCCAGCGCTCGGTCACGTCCAGAGAGCTCGCCGGGACATCAAGCGGCACTCCGAGGGCGTTGAACACGTGGCCCTTGGTCACGTCGCCGACAGGGACCTCGATCGGGGCGCCGGTGTTGACCACCGGGGCGCCACGCACCAGCCCGTCGGTGGGCTGCATCGAGATCGCACGCACCACGTCATCCCCGATGTGCTGCTCGACCTCGAGGGTCAGCACACGGGTGGTGTCTCCCAGGGTGACCTCGGTGGTCAGCGCGTAGTAGATCTCCGGCATCTGATCGGCCGGGAACTCCACGTCGACGACGGGGCCGATCACCCGCGCGACGCGGCCGGTGGCCTGGCTCTCCTCGGCAGGCCGGCTCTGCGCGGTGCTGGATTGGCCTGGGCCTTCGGCCGCGGCGCTGTCTACGGTCGCAGTCATGTCCTTCACTCACTCCCTGCGCTTGCGGCGGCCAGCGCGTTGGCGCCGCCCACAATCTCGCTGATTTCCTGGGTGATCTCGGCCTGCCGGGCGTTGTTCGCCTCACGGGTCAGGTTCTCCAGCAGGTCATTGGCGTTGTCCGTCGCCGCCTTCATCGCCCTCCTGCGGGATGCCAGCTCGGAAGCGGCGGCCTCGAGCAGCGCGAAGAAGATCCGGCTGGTCACATACTGCGGCAGCAGCGCGTCCAAGACGAGGTCCGGCGCCGGCTCAAACTCGTACTGCGGCAACGGGCCCTGCGGCGATTCCTCCGCCGTATCCTCGATCTCCAGCGGCAACAGCCTGCGGACCACCGGCCGCTGGGTCAGCATGGACACGAACTCCGTGCCGACCAGGTGGAGCTCATCGACTCGCTCCGCCGGGTCCTCGCTCTGGAACGCGGCGATGAGCGGTGCGGCCACTTCGTCGGCGTGCTCGTACCGCGGTGTGGAGGAAAACCCGGCCCACTCGTCCGCGAGGTCGATCTCGCGGAAGCGGTGCCAGCCGATGCCCTTGCGGCCGACCACGTAGTTGACCGGCTCGACCCTGCGTTCAGCCAGCAGCCCGCGCAGCCGGGACGCTTCCCGCAGCACGTTCGCGTTGTAGGCGCCGCAGAAACCGCTGTCGCTGGTCAGGATCAGCACCGCGGCTCGTCGCGGGTCAGGCCGCTCGGTGGTGAACGGGTGGTTGACCGAGTTGGACCGGCTGATCACGGCCTCGACCGCCCGGGTCAGCTCACGCGCGTACGGATCGGCCGCGCGCATCCGCTGCTGCGCCCGGACGATCCGGGACGACGCGATCAGCTCCTGCGCGCGGGTGATCTGGGCGATGGACTTGACCGAAGCGATCCGCCGCCTGACCTCGCGAAGCTGCGCTGGCATGTTCCCTTAACTCCCCTTGTTGCTCTCGTTACCCTCGTTGCCCGGGGTCATGACCTGGGTGCGGTCCTGGGAGCCAGTCCGCCGGGCCAGGGTCTCCTGGCGCTCTTCGCTGCTGTCCATGGGGTCGGTCTGTTCGTCTTCGGGGGAGACGAGGAGCTCACCGGAGCTGGTCTCGAAGGTCCTGCGGAACTCGTCGACCGCGTCATTGAGCGCCGTGAGCGTATCGTCGGGCAGGTTGCCGCTTTCCCTGATCGTGTCCAGCACGCCGGCGTGGCTGCGCTTGAGGAAGTCCAGGAACTCGCTCTCGAACCGGTGGACGTCATCGACCGGCACGTCGTCCAGGTGACCATTGGTGCCGGCCCAGATCGAAACGACCTGCTCCTCGACCGGGAATGGCGCGTACTGCCGCTGCTTAAGCAGCTCGACGAGCCGGGCGCCGCGATCGAGCTGGGCGCGGGAGGCGGCATCCAGGTCGCTGGCGAAGGCGGCGAACGCCTCCAGATCGCGGTACTGCGACAGGCTCAGCCGGAGGTTACCCGCGACCCTTCGCATGGCCCGGACCTGGGCGTTGCCGCCGACCCGGGATACCGACTTGCCGACGTTGATGGCGGGCCGGATACCCGCGTTGAACAGGTCGCTCTCCAGGAAGATCTGGCCATCGGTGATGGAGATGACGTTCGTCGGGATATATGCGGAAATGTCGTTCGCCTTGGTCTCAACGATCGGAAGGCCGGTCAGCGACCCGCCGCCGAGCTCCTCGCTGAGCTTGGCGCACCGCTCAAGCAGCCTGGAGTGCAGGTAGAAAACGTCGCCGGGGTAAGCCTCGCGGCCCGGCGGACGGCGCAGCAGCAGCGATATCGCGCGGTACGCCTCGGCCTGCTTGGACAGGTCGTCGAAGATGATCAGCACGTGCTTGCTCTGGTACATCCAGTGCTGGGCGATGGCCGAGCCGGTGTAGGGCGCGATGTACTTGTAGCCGGCCGGATCGGAGGCGGGCGCGGCGACGATCGTGGTGTACTCCAGCGCCCCGGCCTCCTCCAGCGCCTGCCGGACCGAGGCGATCGTCGAGCCCTTCTGCCCGATCGCGACATAGACGCAGCGGACCTGCCGGACCGGGTCGCCCGACTGCCAGTTGTCCCGCTGGTTGATGATCGTGTCGATCGCGATCGCGGTCTTGCCGGTCTGCCGGTCGCCGATGATCAGCTGCCGCTGGCCCCGGCCGATAGGGGTCATCGCGTCGATGGCCTTCAGACCGGTCTGGAGCGGCTCCTTCACAGGCTGGCGCTCGACCACGCTGGGCGCCTGGGTCTCCAGCAGGCGCAGCTCGGTGGTCTCGATCGGTCCCTTGCCGTCCAGCGGTTCGCCGAGCGGGCCTACCGTGCGGCCGAGGAACGCGTCGCCGACCGGCACCGACAGCACCTCACCGGTGCGGCGTACCCGCTGGCCCTCTTCGATCTCGTTGAACTCACCGAGGATCACCACACCGATCTGGCGGATGTCCAGGTTCAGGGCCAGGCCGCGCACGCCGTTCTCGAACTCGAGCAGTTCGTTGGCCATCGCGGACGGCAGGCCTTCGACCTGCGCGATGCCGTCGCCACACTCGATGACGGTGCCCACCTCTTCGCGCGCGGCGCCTTCCGGCTCATACTGCTGGACAAAGCGCTCCAGCGCCTCCCGGATCTCGTCCGGCCGGATCGTCAGCTCAGCCATAAGTCCTCAGTGTCTTCCTTGCATCCCATGCGCCGGATATTCCCCATGCTAGGGGGCTTTCGTGGTTCATCCGGCTGCGTGACGGTCTGTCGGGTTTTATCATGATTTATGCCTGTTTAGCGGGCTTGGGGCGGGCTTGCGTCGCGGTCATGCGGCCGCCAGCTTGCGTCGCGGTCATGCGGCCAGCTTGCGCCGGATCGCGGCCAGCCGGGTGGCCACCGTGCCGTCTATGAGCTCATCCCCGATCTGAATGGACATTCCACCCACCACCGAGGGGTCGATAACCACATTCAGGTAGACCTCGTGCCCGTACGCCGCCGCGAGCGCGGAGGCGAGCCGACCGCGCTGAGCCTCGGTCAGTGGTGTCGCCGTATGCACCACCGCGATCAGTCGCTGCCTGCGCTGGGCCGCGATGTCTGCGCACACGTCGAGGGCCACAGGAAGCGAGCGTCCGCGGGGGTTTGTGACCACGTGGCTGATCAGGATGAGCGCCACCCCGCTCACCTTGCCGCCGAGCAGCGCGTTGAGCAGGTTCCGCTTGTTCTCATCTGGCAAGCTGACATCTTCAAGGGCCGCCCGCAGCCGCGGCTGTCCCGCGACCACCCGGCCGAACCGGAACAGGTCATCCTCGAGATCATCGAGCTTGCCCTCGAATTCGGCGCTCATCACGAACGCTTCGATCGCGAGCTGCTCGATCGCGTCGGCCAGATCGGTCGAGCGGGCCCAATGCGATTCCGCGGCCGTCGCGACGAGTTCCTCGGTGGTCGGCGCCACCCTCTCATGCAGCAGCGTGCGGGCCAGCGCCGCCTTCTCGGCGGCGGGCTTGCCGGGGTCGGACAGCGCGCGCCGCACCACGTGCTCACGGTCGAGCAGCCCGACGACCGCGAACAGCTCGCTGCCGAGCACACTGGCGTCCGCCGCACCTGACACCGCGGCTTCGAGGCGTTCGCGCAAGCTGGCGAACGACGCCCGGCTCGCACCGCGCATGCTCATCGCCTCCCGGCGGTGCGCGGAGTGCTCTGCTCAAGCTCCTCCAGGAAGCGGTCGACCAAGCGGGACTGGCGCACCTCGTCGGTGAGCGACTCGCCGACGATCCGGCTGGCCAGCTCAGTCGCCAGCGTGCCGACTTCGGCCCGCAGGCTCGCCAGTGCTTGCTGCCGCTCGGATTCGATCTGCGCCTGCGCCGCCTCGGTCACCCGACGTGCCTCTGCCTCGGCCTGCTGCCGCATTTCGGCGATGATCTGCGCGCCCTGCTCACGGGCCTCCTCGCGGAGGCGGGCCGCCTCATGCCTGGCTTCGGCGAGCTGCTGCCGGTACTGCTCCAGTAGCTGCTGCGCCTCTTCCTGCTCTTGCTCGGCCCGGGCGAGGCCGCCCTCTATCTGCTCGGTTCGCTCGGCCAGGGTCCGCTGGATCCTGGGCAGCAAGACCTTGCCCAGTACACCGAACACAACCAGGAAGCAGATCGTGCCGATGATGAGCTCGGGAAGCGTCGGTATGAGCGGGTTCTGGGCCGCCGCGTCGGCTAGGAGATGCATGGTTCGACCATCCCAGTGATCAGGAGGCGTGGAAGATGAAGGGCACAACGAGGCCCAGGAGGGCTAGCACCTCGGTCAGCGAGAAACCGATCCACATGTAGAGCGAGATACGGCCCGTGGCCTCGGGCTGCCGGGCCATCGCCTCGATCGCGTGGCCAAAGACCAGGCCGATGCCGATGCCGGGGCCGATGGCCGCCAGACCGTAGCCGACCGCACCGAAGTTAATCTGCAGGGTGGTCGTCGTGGCGGCGAGAGTACCGGCGAGAGCGGACATTTATCTAGTTCCCTTTCAGTTCAGGTCGGCGGACTGGTCCGCCGGAGACATCGTCAGTCGACGGAATCAATGCGCCGCCTCAAGCGAACTCGCTATGTAGGTGGCGGTGAGAGTAGTGAAAATGAACGCCTGCAGCAGGTCGACCAGTAGCTCGAGCAGGAAGACGAACAGGACCATGACCGCCGAGCCAGCGGCGAAGAGCAGACCGACGCTGAAGCTCATGAGGTACCAGGTGGCGATCATGAAGATGGCCAGCAGCAGGTGGCCGGCGAACATGTTCGCGAAGAGCCGGATGCCGAGCGTGAACGGCTGGATTATGAAGAACCGGAGCAGCTCGACCGGGATGAGGAGGGGCAGGATCATGAGCGGCACGTCGTGCGGCCACATGTTGCTGATGTAACCCCAGCCGCCCTGATGCTTGAAGCCGAGGTAGATGTACAGGATGTAGACGATAGCCACCATCGGCCAGACGAAGCCGATTCTCGACATCGAAGGGAACTGGAAGACCGGGATCAGTTCCATCAGGTTCATCAGGAAGATGTAGAAGAACAGCGAAACCAGGAACGGAAGGTAGGTGTCACCCCGCCTGCCAAGCGCCGGCCGCAGGATCTGGTCGCGGACGGCCAGGATGCCGAGCTCACCGATGTTCTGCACACCTCGCGGCACGAGCTTGGGCTTGGCGAACGCCGCCCAGAAGAACGCGGTCACGGTGACCACGCAGAGAACAGCGACCAGCTCCGGCTTGGTGAAGTGAAACGACCCGATGCTGAACAGCGGCTTGAACTGGAAGTCCTGCAACCCTGGCGCGGGGAATCCGCAGCCACTGAAGAGGTGGCATCCCCCGCTCGCCTGGCCGGCGTCCGCGACCACCCGTACGTCACCGTTCACCGGTCATTCCCTTCCACTGCCCCTCGTCCGCTGATGTCTTGCCTGTAGCCGAGGGCTCAATGGAGCCCTGCCTGCCGTAGCGGTAGATCACGAAGCCGACCGAGATCGCCAGACCGGCCACCATGCCGACCGGGAACAGCACTGCGATGTGCACGGCCTTGCCGATCCCCCAGCCGATGGCGCCGTAGGCCACCATCCCGGCCGCCAGGTAGCTGAAGATCGTCCATCCAGCCTCCAGGCCCATGGCCCGGCTGGCGCGCTGTTCTGTCTTGGCTCGCTGCCAGACCTGAGCTCGGTGCGTAACAGGCTTACTTGGCTTACGCATCCCGGCATTCGCGGTCTTGGCGCTCACAAGCTTCGTGCTCACGATCTTGGTGCCCGCGGCCTCGTCGCCGTAGGTGCTCATGCCGCCTACCGCTTCCCGTCCGGTTCTACGTACAGCATCCGGACCCGCATCGCGGTGATGACCTGCGCTGCGCTCCACACCAGGATGCAGCCGATCGCGGTGAACCCCACTGTCTTGCTGCTGAACGCCTTGTTGCCGTTCAGCGCCGAGACGACGAAGGCGAGCGCGATAATCTTCACCAGGAACGTGGCCAGCGCGGCGACCATCATGGCCTGCGGGCTCACCTTCGCGGCACGGCCCACCACGGCGATGCTTATCCCGAAGAAGACCGCGACTATCGCCACCCCGACCAGGGCGCCGACGAGGCCCTTGATACCGACAAGCCCGGCACTCAGGCCTACCATTACCGCGGCCGCGATGACGGTCAGCGCTGCGGCGCGTCGTGCGACCGTGGCGTAACTCGCCAGCATTACCAAGCTCCTGAGGGTTGTACATCGAGACTGCTGCTGGAGATCGCCTCCCCGCGGACCAGGCGGGAGACGATCGCCGTACCGTGCGCCTCCACGACGTGGTACGGACATCCATGCAGGTTTAGGAACGTTATCACGGGCCTCTCACTAGCCGAACTGGGCCTGCTCGTGAAAGATATCACAAAGTCTTTGACTTTGTCTTTACCTTAGCGCGCACAATTTATGACCATCGGCCGCTGCGCCAGGGTCTTCTGAGGCCACAGTGAGAGAGTGTCCGGTGGGGGCTGATGAGCACTCTGGGGTCAGCGATTAACACTGTGTGTGACTGGCGATCCACAGAATCCGCATCCAGCGGTGATGTGCTGGCACCGCAGCGGTACCGCAGGAGACCACTGTCACTTGAGCAGCCGTTCAACGGTCCTGCGCACAGCGTCGGCCCACATGTCACGCGCCCTGACCCACCTGTCACGCGTTAATGCTGCGCAAAGAGCTACATTCGGACGCGTTTTGGTCGTACTGCGTGACATGTGTGTCGTACTGCGTGTCGTACTGCGTGGTGACACGTCAGGCTAACGGCCGCTGGCCGACGATGCCACGGCTGGCGTGGTGGGTTTACGCTTCGTGGTGAGTTTGTAGTACTGGGTGCGCGCGCCAAAACAAATCGAGTCTGCGGCGTGTCGTGGCGGGTGCCGATTTTGTCCTGATATGGCCGTTATGTGACGGCAGCTGCGGTGGACGACGTGGAAGAAAAGGGCTTCGCGGAGGATAGGGCGCCGGTTTCCGGCACCTTTTCTTCCAAA
>JAFARZ010000328.1 GCA_019245115.1 Streptosporangiaceae bacterium
CCAGCAGAAGGGTGTGGACGCCCAGATCCGGGCCGACATGGAGGCCCTGGCCCGGCATCGCGCGATAACCGACGCGGTACTCATCGCCGGGGACGAGGACATGGTCCCCGCCGTCGAGGCCGCCCAGGCGTACGGCGTCCGCGTGCACCTGTGGGGCATCGAACCGCCCTACGGCACCAACCAGGCCGAGCGCCTGGTGTGGGAATCCGACACGGTGGATGTGCTCGACGGAGCGTTCCTGCGGGCGTACTTCAGCAAGGTCCCGGTCGAGCAGGTCCGGCCCGATGTCGTGGCCGGCCCACCCGGTGCGGGGCCTGGCGGCACCGCGCCCACCCCCGCGCAGCTGTTCGGCGACCGGCACACCAGGCCGCAGCCCGTGCTACGGGCCGGATCCGGGCACACCGGAGGCTTCCCCGCGGTCACCGGGCCGATGCCGCGCCTGGGCCCGGACCGGATCCGCGTCGAGGAGGCCGGCGAGCACGTCGCCCAGAAGTGGATCCTCACCCGCGGCCGCGACAACATCCGCGACCTGCTGCCCGGCCCGATCCTGCCTCCGGTCATCGACAAGGAACTCCTGGTAGACGCCGAGAAGGAACTCGGCCTGTCACTGCGTCCCTACCAGGAGGCCCGCGAGTGGCTGCGGGATGCGTTCTGGGAGCGAGTACACCGGGAATTCGGCATCATCCTAGGAAAATCAAGGCCCTGATGAACGAACGTACTGTGGTTCCTCTTCCCGAGCCCGTTGACTCCGATGCGGGTCCGGCGTTCCTCCAGGTGGTCCGGGGGGTGC
This sequence comes from Streptosporangiaceae bacterium, assembly GCA_019245115.1. Lineage (GTDB taxonomy): Bacteria > Actinomycetota > Actinomycetes > Streptosporangiales > Streptosporangiaceae > JAFARZ01. The sequence goes on from JAFARZ010000328.1 coordinate 791, forward strand.
CCACGACCGAGGAGCTCGTCGCCCTGGTAACCGTGCTTCTCGCGGAACAGGACGGTCCCGCTGCTTCTTCTGGGCCGTCCCGCTCCTACTGGTCCGACCCGGCCCGCCTGCTGCGCGGTTCCGCGACCCGCGGCCCACTGGACCGCGGCCCCGGCGCCTGGCGCCGCTCCGCCGGCCCGCTCTAGCCGAGTCGCTGCTCTATCAGGGCGCGGACCTTGACGGCATCGGCCTTGCGGCGGGTGGCCTTCATGACCGCGCCGATCAGGACGCCGACCGCATTGGTATTGCCCGCGCGGATGCTGTCGACCACGTCCGGGTGAGCGGCGATCGCCTCGTCGACGGCCGCTGCCAGAGCGCTGTCGTCGCTGACCACGGCCAGACCGCGGGCGGCGACCACGCTGTCGGGGTCGCCTTCGCCGGCCAGTACGCCGTCGAGGACGTCCCGGGCCAGCCGGTCGTTCAGCGTGCCTTTCGCCACCAGTTCCGCGACGCGGGCCACCTGGACGGGAGTGATCGGGAGTTTCGCGAGCTCTGTGCCGGTCTCGTTGGCCCGGCGGGCCAGCTCGCCCAGCCACCACTTCCGCGCGTCGGCCGGGGATGCGCCCGCCGCCACCGTCTCGGCCACCAGGTCGAGCGCGTCGGCGTTGCGGAGTGCGGCCATATCCAGGTCAGACAGCGCCCACTCGGCCTGCAGCCGGACGCGGCGCGCGGACGGCGCCTCGGGCAGCGCGGCCCGGATCTGCTCGACCCACTCGGCCGACGGGGCTACCGGGACCAGGTCGGGCTCGGGGAAGTAGCGGTAGTCCTGCGCTTCCTCCTTGGACCGGCCGGACGTGGTGGTGGCGGAGTCCTCGTGGAAGTGCCTGGTCTCCTGGATGACCCGCGCGCCGGCGTCGAGGACCGCGGCCTGGCGCTCGATCTCGAACCTGACGGAGCGCTCGACCGAGCGGAGCGAGTTGACGTTCTTGGTTTCTGTCCGGGTTCCCCACTTGGCTGAACCCTTCGGAGACAGCGACGTGTTCACGTCACAGCGCAGCGAGCCCTCTTCCATCCGCACGTCCGACACGTCCAGCGAGCGGATGAGATCGCGCAGTTCGGTCACGTACGCGTGCGCCACCACCGGTGCCAGCTCGCCGGTTCCTGTCACGGGTTTGGTGACGATCTCCACTAGCGGGATACCCGCCCGGTTGTAGTCGACCAGCGAGTAGTCGGCACCGTGTATCCGGCCGGTGGCCCCGCCCACGTGCAGCGACTTGCCGGTGTCCTCCTCCAGGTGCACGCGCTCGATGCCGACCCGGAAGGTCTTCCCCTCCACCGTCACATCCAGGTAGCCGTCCGTGCACAGCGGCTCATCGTACTGGGAGATCTGGAAGTTCTTCGGCATGTCCGGGTAGAAGTAGTTCTTCCGCGCGAACCGGCACCAGGACGCTATGCCGCAGTTGAGGGCCAGGCCGATCCGGATCGTGTACTCGATCGCCGACTTGTTGCAGACCGGCAGCGAACCGGGCAGGCCCAGGCAGACCGGGCACACCTGCGAGTTGGGTTCCCCGCCGAACCTGGTCGTGCAACCGCAGAACATCTTGGTCCTGGTCCCCAGCTCCACGTGGGTTTCCAGGCCGATCACCGGCTCGTAGCGAGCCATCGCCTCGGCGAACGAGACCAGGGTCTCCGTCGTCATGCTGCGTCCAGTCCTTTCGCACCCGCAAGCAGCGGCTGTCCCCAGCGCGCCGCGAAGGCGGTCTCGGCGGCGGCCGCCACCCGGTAGAGCCGGTCATCGGCCATGGCCGGCGCCATCACCTGGAGCCCCACCGGCAGTCCGTCGTCGGAGGCCAGGCCACATGGGACCGAGATCGCGGCGTTCCCGGCCAGGTCGGACGGGATCGTGCACAGGTCGGCCAGGTACATGGCCATCGGGTCGTCGGCCCGCTCGCCGAGGCCGAACGCGGTTGTCGGCGTGGCCGGCGAGATCAGGACGTCCACCTGGGCGAACGCGGCGTCGAAATCCCTGATGATCAGCGTGCGGACCTGCTGCGCCTTGCCGTAGTAGGCGTCGTAATACCCGCTGGACAGCGCGTACGTGCCGAGGATGATGCGGCGCTTGACCTCGTCGCCGAAGCCCTGCTCGCGGGTCAGCGCCATGACTTCCTCGGCGTCCCTGGCGCCGTCGTCGCCGACGCGCAGCCCGTAGCGCATGGCGTCGAACCGGGCCAGGTTGGACGAGCACTCGCTGGGGGCGATCAGGTAGTAGGCGGGCAGCGCGTACTTGAAATGCGGGCAGCTCACCTCGGTGACCTTGGCGCCGAGCGATTCGAGCAGTTCGACCGCTTCGTTGAAGCGGGCCATGACCCCGGGCTGGTAGCCCTCGCCGGACAGCTCGGTCACGACACCGATGCGCATGCCCTCAACATCGGCCTGTTTCGCGGCCGCGACGACCGGCGGGACGGGCGCGTCTATCGACGTGGAGTCCATCGGGTCGTGCCCGGACATCGCCTCGTGCAGCAGCGCGGCGTCCAGGACCGTGCGGGCGAACGGGCCGGGTGTGTCGAGGCTGCTGGCGAACGCGACCACCCCGTACCGGGACGAGCCCCCGTACGTGGGCTTGGTGCCGACGATGCCGCACACCGCGGCGGGCTGGCGGATCGACCCGCCGGTGTCGGTGCCGATGGCCAGCGGCGCCTCATAGGCGCCCACCGCGGCGGCGGAACCGCCGGACGACCCGCCAGGAACCTTGCTG
>JAFARZ010000058.1 GCA_019245115.1 Streptosporangiaceae bacterium
GCGTCCCCGCGCCCCCCGCCCGGCGTCCCCGCGCCCGCGCCTTCGCGCTCACCCCCCCGCGCCCCCCGCGCCCGACATTTCGGATTTGTCCTGATCAGCTCAGGGCGGATGGTGCAGTGGTGTGGAAGTTTGGGGGCCAGTGGAAGGTCCCGCGACGACTGCCCGGCACCTGGACTCGATACCGCCCCCGCGACGGCTGCCCCGTGAGCCAGACATTTCAGGATTTGTCCCGATCGGCGGAGGGCCGGATGGGCGAGGGCGTGGAAGTTTGGGGCCATGTGGAAGTTTGGGCGCCGGAAACCGGCACCTTTTGTTCCGCGGGGCTCCAATCTTCCACGTCAGCAGCCCGCCGCGCCCGCGCAAATGGGACGAATCATGAAATGTCGGGCGCGAACCACGGGCGGCGCGGGCGGGGCGCGAACCGCGGGCGGCGCGCGAACCGCGGGCGGTGCACTAACCGTGGGCGGCGCGGGCGGCGCACGACCGGGGCGCACCCGACGGAGCGGCCACCGGACGAGGCGCACGGAGCGGAGCGGCCACCGGACGGGGCGGCCAGCGCACGGAGCGGAGCGGCCACCGGACGGGGCGGCCAGCGCACGGACCGGAGCGGCCACCGGACGGGGCGGCCAGCGCACGGACCGGGGCGGCCACCGGACGGGGCGGCCACCGGACGGGGCGGCCAGGCTCGGACCGGGGCACTTTTGGGTGGGGTTGGACGTTTAGGGGTTTGATTTAGGGATTGATCAAGTGTGGGGGACGTATGACTACGGTGGCGCGGTTGCGGGCGCTGGTGACGGTGGCGGACGCGGGGTCGGTGCGCGAGGCCGCCCGGCGGCTGTCGGTCACCGAGTCCGCGGTATCGGCCGCGCTGGGCGCGCTGGCGCGTGAGGTGCGGGTGCCGCTGGTGGAACGGGACGGCCGGGGACTGCGGCTGACCGCGTCCGGGCAGGCCTATTCCGGCTACGCGCGCGCCATCCTCGGCCTGCACGAGGAAGGGCTCGCCGCCGCCCGGGGCGATCGCGACCCGGAGCGGGGCCGGGCGCGGGTCGCCGCGGTCAGCACCGCGGGGGAGTACCTGCTGCCGTCCGTGCTCGCGGCCTTCCTGGCCCGGCATCCAGGCGTGGACCTCCGGCTGGAGGTGGGCAGCAGCGAGCGGCTGTGGGCGTTGTTCGCCGCGCACGAGGCCGACCTGGTGATCGGCGGTCGGCCGCCCGCGCACATCGCTGACGCGGTGATCCGCGCGGTCCGGCCGAACGCGCTCGTGGTCGTGGCCGCGCCCGACGTGGCCCGCGGCTTCGACATCGGCCGGACCCGGTGGCTCCAGCGGGAAGCCGGGTCCGGCACCCGGGTCACCGGCGACGCGCTGCTCGCCAGCCTGGACGCCGACCCGCCGCGGCTCACGCTGGGCTCCGGCGGCGCGGTGGCGGCGTGTGCCGTCGCGGGGCTCGGGGCCACCCTGGCCTCGCGGGACGCGGTGGCCCGCCAGATCACAGACGGCGAACTGAAAGAGGTAGCCGTACCGGGCACACCGCTGCGCCGGCCATGGCACACGGTGACCCACGAGCGTCAGCCCGGTGCCACCGGACTGCTCGTACAGCACCTCCTCGGCCAGGAAGGGTGGCGTCGGCCCCGAAGCGCATACGTGCCCGGGCGTGGTACCACCGCCGTTCGGGATAATTGAGGTTTTAGTTGATTTTCTGGGTAAAGACTTGATTGATCTTTAAGCGGTCCTTAGCTGATCCTCGAGGTATGGAAAAGATGACGGACCGCTGGAACGCCGGGGTGCTCCACTACGCCGAGATGGGGTACTGGCAGCCGGACTACGAGCCGAAGCCGACCGACGTGCTCGCCGCGTTCCGGGTGACGCCGCAGCCGGGCGTGCCGCCGGAGGAGGCCGGCGCAGCCGTGGCCGGCGAGTCGAGCACCGCGACCAGCTGCTGCACCACCTGGGCGAGGACGTGGTGCTGCAGTTCGGCGGCGGCACGATCGGGCATCCCCTCGGGATCGCCGCCGGAGCGACGGCGAACCGGGTCGCGCTCGAGGCGATGATCAAGGCCCGCAACGAGGGGCGGTCGCTGCTGGCCGAAGGCCCGGACATCTTGCGGACCGCCGCCAAGCGCAGCCGCGAGCTGGACATGGCCCTGTCCACCTGGGGTGACGTCACGTTCGACTTCGAATCCACCGACACGCCGGACGTGACCGCGACGCCGGTTGCCGGGAGGGCCTGATGATCGCGCGGATAACCCAGGGATGCTTTTCCTACCTGCCGGATCTCACCGACGACGAGATCATCGCGCAGCTCCGGTACGCGCTGGACCACGGATGGGCGATCTCCGTCGAGTTCACCGACGACCCGCATCCGAAGAACAACTACTGGGACATGTGGGGATTGCCTTTGTTCGATCTGCCGGACGCGGCCGGGGCGCTGCGCGAGATCAGCGAGTGCCGTAAGGCGTACCCGGACCGGTACATCCGGGTGAACGCCTACGACTCGCGGCACGGGCGGCAGACGGTGGCGATGTCGTTCCTGGCCGGGCGGCCTGCGGAGCCATGGTGACCCGGCCGGGCTTCGCTCTCGCCCGGACAGCTGAGCCGGGGGATTCCGCCGTACCCGAGGTTCTCGCCGCCGACGCGACCGTTGATCTTATGAACGAACGGTCGGTGGCTCGAGTTGACGAGATCCTTGATTCGCTCGACCGGGACCTCGTCGGCCTGCGCCCGGTGAAGACGAGGGTGCGGGAGATCGCCGCGCTGCTGCTGGTGGACCGGATGCGGACCCGGTTCGGGCTGCCCGCGGGGGCGCCGAGCCTGCACATGTGCTTCACCGGTAACCCGGGCACCGGCAAGACGACCGTGGCGTTGCGGATGGCCGAACTGCTGAACCGGCTCGGTTACCTGCGCCGCGGGCACGTGGTGCCGGTCACCCGCGACGACCTGGTCGGGCAGTACGTCGGGCACACCGCGCCGAAGGCCAGGGAGATACTCCAGCGGGCCATGGGCGGAGTCCTGTTCATCGAGGAGGCCTATTACCTGTACCGGCCCGGGAACGAGCGCGACTACGGCCAGGAGTCCATCGAGATCCTGCTCCAGTACATGGAGAACCACCGCGACGACCTGGTGGTGATCATGGCCGGGTACGCGGACCGGATGGAGACGTTCTTCGGCTCCAACCCGGGGATGAGCTCGCGCATCGCGCACCACCTGGAATTCCCCGACTACACGCTGGATGAGCTGGTCACGATCGGCGAGGTGATGCTGAGCGAGCAGCGGTACCGGCTGTCGGCGGAGGCTGAGCCGGTATTCCGCGACTACCTGACCCGGCGGATGAACCAGCCGCGGTTCGCCAACGCGCGCAGCGTCCGCAACGCCCTGGAACGCGCGCGGCTGCGACATGCCGGCCGGCTCGTCGCCTTGGGCGCGGCGAGCGCCGCGTCCGGCGCGGCGAGCGCCGCGTCCGGCGCGGCCGTGGTCGGCCGGGATGATCTCATGCGGCTCGAGCCAGCGGATTTCCTGGCCAGCCGCGTCTTCGCGGATCGAATTTAGGTCCCAATGTCGTCTCGTGGTCCCTTACGGCTCAGTGACAAAAGGTGTATACCGATATGATCCTTGGCCATGGCCATCCGGACGCTGGGGAGTCGCTATCTGCTGGATGAGCAGATAGGGCAAGGCGGTATGGGTGTCGTGTGGCGGGGGCGGGACAAGGTCACGGGGAGCCCTTTCGCGATCAAGCTGCTGCGATCCGAGTACGCCGCCGACCCCGACGCAGTGACGCGGTTCGTACGCGAGCGCACCGTACTGATGAAGTTCCGGCATCCCGCGGTCGTCACGGTGCATGACATGATCGTCGAGGGGGATCAGCTCGCCCTGGTCATGGACCTGGTCGACGGCGGCGACCTGAATGCCTACCGGCGGCGGAACGGCGGCACGCTGGCCGGCGCCGAGGCGGCGCGGCTCGCCGCGCAGGTCTGCGACGGGCTGGCCGCCGCGCACGCGGCCGCCATCGTGCACCGCGACCTCAAGCCAGCCAACGTCCTGCTGGATGCCGGACGGGTGAAGCTGGCTGACTTCGGCGTCGCCCGGATCGTCGGGGATCCGTCGGGGACGACAACCGGGACGGTGCTCGGGACGGCCGCCTACCTGGCGCCCGAGCTGCTGACCGGGAATGAGCCATCGCCGGCCACGGACATGTACGCGTTCGGCATCACGCTGTACGAGCTGCTGGCGGGCGCGCCGCCGTTCGCCGGGCACGTCGCCGCGATCATGCACGACCACCTCCAGACGGTGCCGTCTCGCCCGCCGGGCGTGGCCGACCGGCTCTGGGACCTGCTCAGTTCGTGCCTGGCCAAGGAGCCTGCCGCGCGGCCGGCCGCCGCGGCGATGGGAAGCGCGCTTCGCGATCCGGGGCTGCTGGCCGTCCTGAGCCAGGCCGCTCCGGCTGCTCCGGTGGTCGCGATGCCGCTTTCCGCGCCGCCTGCGGTGGCGCCGGCCGTCACGGCCGCGGAGCCGGTCCCGGCTGTCCAGCGGCCGATGGCCGCTCCGCCGCGGTCCTTCGCCCAGGCTCCGGTGATACCTCTGCACCGTCATCCGGGGGGCCCGGGAGAGGAGGCACCGGTAGCGGGGGAACCCTTCCCGGCGTTTCCCGGGCCGTTCCAGCAGCCCTCGCCGCAGTCACCACCGTCGGTGGCGCAGCCGCGGCGGCCGGTCCCGGGGAAGCGCCGGATCGCACCAGGGAAACGCCGGATCGAAGCAAGCCCGGTGGTCATCGGCACAGCGGCGATCGTGGCGTTGGTCCTCGTGGCCACCGGTGTCATGGCGCTCGGGCGGTTCGGACCGTTCGCCTCGGCCTCCAAGGCGTCCGCGGGTGCCCGGCCGTCCGGCACCGCGCGAGTGGTGGCCGATCCCGGCCGCGGCACCGCGTCGGCCAGCGGTCCGAGCACGAGCCCAAGCCACCACACTGGCTCCGGTCACGCCAAGAAGCCGGCCGCGTCCAGGTCGCACCCCCCGATCACGCCGACGGCGACCGGTTCCGCCAGAACCGGAGGCGGAACCGGCGGGTCCGGTGGGTCCGGCGGGACCGGTGGGTCCGGTGGCGGCAGGCCATTGGTGCCATACGGCCCCAACCTGGTGACGGACGGCGACTTCAGCGACCCCACGCTGAGCGCCTGGAACTATGCGGTCTACCAGGCGCTGCTCAGCCCGGGCGCCGGAGTGAGCGGCCAGAACGCGGTGGTGCTGACCGCGACACCGGAAGCGGGCATCGCCGAGACCATCAGCGGGCTCCAGCCGGGCGGCCACTACCTGCTGACCGGCTGGATTCAAGCGACCGCGTCACCGATCTACATCGGCGCGCGAGACGACGCCAGTGGTAAAGAGGTGGACGTGTCCGCGGAGCCGGCCTCGTGGGAGAAGCTGTCGCTGGACTTCACCGTGCCCAGCGGGCAGACATCGGCGGTGGTCTTCTGCGTCCAGCGCCGGGGCGGCTCGGGCTACTGCAGCAACATCAGCGTCCACGCGCTGCACGCCGGCTAGCCAATGGGCCGGGTGGATGCTGCATTAGGGGATGGTTGGCGCAACGTACCCCTCCTGAGGGGATGGTTGGCGCAACGTACCCCACCCGGAGGCTGTCGCATAACTGCGGGGCGGGCATATCGGGCAGTTGGCGTGGTGAATATACGCCTCGTGGTTGATTCGTAGGACAATGTGCGCGCGCCAAAACAAATCGAGTCTGCGGCGTGTTGTGGCGGGTGCCGATTTTGTCCTGATATGGCCGTTATGTGACGGCAGCTGCGGTGGACGACGTGGAAGAAAAGGGCTTCGCGGAGGATAGGGCGCCGGTTTCCGGCACCGTTTCTTCCAAAGGGCTCTTTTCTTCCCACTGAAGGATGGCCCATGTGTCCGCTATGTATCGGTATGCATAGTTCACCCAGGCTGTTCAGCGCACTCTAGCAAAGACGACATGCCCAACATGCCGCAAACGCACGTTATTTTGGCCCGCGCACATAGTCCTACGTATCAACCGCAAGGCGTAAATCAACCGCACAAAGCTTCGATCCATGTCCGACAAATCCGGATATGAGCGGTACGCGGAGCACCGGCGGCGGGCGACGACGGCAGCAGCCGACGACGGACAGCAGCCGACGGCAGCCGACGGCAGACAGCAGCCGGCGGCAGACAGCAGCCGGCGGCAGCCGACGGTCGGCGGCAGACAGCAACCGAGGGCAGCAGCCGACGGTAGCAGCCGACGGCAGACAGCAACCGACGGCAGACAGCAGCCCACAGCGGCCACCGGCGGCAGCCAGCAACCGAGGGCGGCGACGACGGCCGCCAGCAGCAGCCGACGGCAGCCGATGCCGGAGGCCAGGTGTCACCTTTGCGGCACGGGGATCTGGTAAATGCCGCGGCCGAAGGTGGCCGCATAGATCGTGTTCCCGGTGAGCTTCAGGTCGAAGACCGGGGCGTTGGGCAGCCCGGTGCCCAGCCGGGCCCAGGACCGGACCCCTGACCCGGCCCCTGACCGGGCCCCTGACCGGGCCCCTGACCGGGCCCCGGCCTGAGCCCGCGCCCCGGCCTGAGCCCGCGCCCGGCCGTTCTTCAGATAGAAGACGCCGAAGTCAGTGGTGACATACAGCTGCCCCCTTGGCTGGTCGTACGTGAGCATCCAGACCGGCGCGTTGGGCAGGTTGCCGCTGATATTGGTCCAGGTCGCGCCGCCGTCGAGGGTTTCCCATACGTTCGCGGCCAGGTTGCCTTCCTTGTAGTTGGAGAAGCTGACGTACACATGGCTGGCATTGACGGGATCGACCGCGATGGAGGTGACCCACTGCTGCGGCAGCACGTCGGCCCCGAGCTGAGTCCAGCTGACAGCACCAGCGGTGGCATTGGTGGTCTTCCAGACCTTGCCGGTGTCGGTACCGGCGTAGATGGTGGTCGCCGGCGAGGTCGGGGTGCCTGTGCTCTTGGCCGGCGCGATCTCGGTGACGGCGCCGTACTCGTCGGCGTAGGTCTGGTCGGGGTTGATCTCGTTCGGCGGGACCGGGCCGGGCAGGCTTGCCGGGCTGTCCGGCGTGGTCGGGCTGATCAGCGTCCATGCGCCGGGGCCGGACACCACCCCGTTACCGGAGCGTGCTATCGACGTGCCGCCGATGTACACATAGTTGGGGTCGGCCGGGTCCAGCACCAGCGGCGTGTCCGTGGTCAGCCGGGTCCCGGCCGGGAACGGGCTGGAGAAGGTGGTCCGGGTCGTCGTCGTTCCGGAGTCCGTGAACCGGGCGCAGTTCTCCGCCGGCGGGCTGGGCTGCAAGCACTCGTAGTAGACGAGTTCGTTGTCCGGGTTGATCTGCACCCAGTGCCCGTCCCCGCCGCCGTACGAGTTCCACTGGGTCAGGTCCGCGGGTTCAACCCCCGGCGTCCAGGTGCGGATGCTGCCCTGGTCCTGAAGTCCGGTCGCGAGCCGCAGCTGGTCCTGCTGCGACACCGACAGGTGGTACGACTGATTCCACGGCTCCACCCGGGCGTGCGTCCATGTCGAACTGGCCCCGTTCTGGGCGGACACGTACACCCCGCCGTCGTCGCCGTTGTACACGAGGCCGGACACGCGCGGGTCCCATGCCATGGCGTGCTGGTCGGCGTGCAGGCCGAGGGAGTCGTGCCAGGTCGCGCCGCCGTCAGTGGATTCGCGCAGGTCCACATCGGCCGCGAAGACATGGTTCTCGTTGACCGGGTCGACCCAGAGCCGGCCGAAGACCCACTCATATCCCGCATTCGCCGCGCCCGGCTCGCCGGCCCCGCAGGTCCAGGTCCGCCCGGCGTCGTTGGAGACATAGAAACCCTTGTCGGGCCCGTTGGCGCCGCTGGATTGAATGTAGACGCGGTTGGGGTCGCTGGGCGCGAAGGCGATCCCGATCCGCCCCAGATCCGGGCTGACATCCAGCCCGCTCTTGGTGGAATCCCAGGAACATACCGGCCCAGTTATGTCCGTGTTGTCCAGCCTGGTCCAGGTCCTGCCGTCGTCGGTGGACCGGTACAGCCCGGACCCGGTGCCGCCGTAGAAGAAGGCGCCGTTGTTCCGGGAGCGGTCCCACAGCGAGGCGAGGATGATGTTCGGGTTCCCGGGGTCGAGGGCAACGTCGATCGCGCCGGTCGTGCTGTTGGACGGCGCCAGGGCGAGCTTCCAGTTCCGGCCGCCGTTGGCGAGGTGGTAGAGGCCGCGCTGGGCCGAGATCGTCGAGATCCAGCCGGAGGCGGCCGCCCAGACCTCCTTCGGATGCTGGGGGTTCACGACTATGCGGCCGAACGCGCCGCTGTCCGGCAGCCCCCAGAGCTGCCAGCTCCGCCCGCCATCGGTCGACTTGTAGATTCCGTCACCAAGGAACGTGTCCCCGCCACCGGACGGGTTCGCCTCCCCGGTGCCGGCCCACAGGGTCCCGTCCCGGCTCCGCGCCAGCGCCCCCATCGCCTGCGTGTCGGCACTGGGCCAGGCAGGCGACCAGGTCATGCCGCCGTCAGTGCTCTTCATGATCCCGCCGCTGGAAACCGCGGCGTACAGCGTGCTCGGTGCGGTGGCGGGATCCACGGCCAGGTCCACCACCCGGCCGCCGATGTTGGTCGGGCCGGTGAACCGCCACGAGGTCGGGTCACCGACCGGCAATTTCGCGGCCTGCTGCCGGGCCTGTGCCACCTGGGCCAGGCTGGCCGGATGCCCGTCCTTGAGGTCCGGCGGCGGCGGTGAGTCGTCCTCCTGGCCGGCATCCGCCCCGCGGGACACAGAGCTGCGCGGTGCCGAGCCGGAGGGCGCGAACGCGGTGTTGGATTGGCCTAGGCCTCCGGCCGCGGCGACCCCCCCGGCGAGCGCTCCGGTGAGAGCTAGCAGAATGGTCACAGCCTTCGCCCGGCTGATTCGCTTCATGCCTCCGGCCTCCTAGGACCGCACATAAACCCACACGAGACGCTAGAAACTCTCACAGTGCTTGTCAATGTCTGTGGGATCGAGCGCGTGCAGAGGGTGAACCACCGTACGTTCGTTAAAAAGATCTTTCAAACTGAACGGCGGTTGTGTCACCACCGGGAGCCACTCACCGCCACCTCGGTAAGCTCGCCGGGCGGAACGTGTCGGCGAAGACCTGGAAGTAGTGGTAGGAGGCGTCCCAGTCGCTTACCGGTGCCGTCCAGTAGAGCGCGTACGCGTGATGGGCGTTGGCAAGAATGTTCCGGTTCAGCACCTGGACGGTGATCCCGTTCCTCACGTAGGTGAACTCCCAGTCCGCTGCCTTTTCCGCCTGCGGATACTCGACGGATCGCAGGGTGATGAGGTGATAGCCGGGATAGGTGCTCTGCCGGTAAGCTGCCTGCTCGCGCCAGTCGGCCAGCGGATCGGGCTTGGGCTGGCCGGACTGGTCTATGAGCAGGAAGATGCCGCTGTTGGCCGGATCCCGGACGTACACGTAGTGGCCGACGTGCGAGATCTGCCAGCCCGACGGCACCGCGATGGAGAAGCCGGTGGGGTCGCTGAACGTGGAATATCCAGGCGGCGAATTCGGTCCCACCGCGCCCGGCGCGGTAACTCCGCTGCTGGGCGCGGTAACTCCGCTGCTCGGTGCCGTTACCCCGCTGCTGGGCGCGGTAACTCCGCTGCTGGGCGCCGTTACCCCGCTGCTCGGTGCCGTTACCCCGCTGCTGGGCGCGGTAATCCCCCGGCCGGCGGCGGTGGGGGGCCGCTGCTGGGCAGCCGGCCGCGCCTGTTGCCCGGGCGACCGTCCCGCGAGCACGGCGAAGACGATGACCCCAGCCGTGACCATGATCAGTGCCAGGGCGGCGAGCAGCGCGCGGTAGTCGCTACCGCGGCCGGGCCGGCCGGCGTCGGCTAGCGGAGCGGCAGGTCGCAGCAGGGCAGGCATCAGCGCGGTAGCCGGCTCGTCGTGCACTATGCGGTGCAGCATCCGCGCCGCCTCGGCGATGCCGAGCCGGGTGTCCGGGTCCTTGCTCATCAGCCCGTCGATCACCGGTCGCAGCGGCCCCGCGTGCACCGGTGGATCGGGCTCGTCGGACACCACGGCGGTGAGGCTGGCCAGCGCGTCACCCCGGTCGAACGGCGGCCGTCCCTCCACCGCGGTGTACAGCGACGCGCCGACCGCCCACAGATCCGCGGCTTCGCCGGCCTTTTCCCCGCGCGCGCGTTCCGGCGCGGTGTACGAAGGCGAGCCGATCACCATCCCGGTCGTGGTCAGTTCCGGGCTGTCGACGGCCTTGGCGATTCCGAAGTCGGTGAGGATCACCCGGCCCTCGGGGCCGAGGACGATATTGGCGGGCTTCACGTCGCGGTGCAGTACCCCAGCGCTGTGCGCCGCGTACAGGGCGGCCAGCACGCCGAGGCCCACCCGGGCCGCCTCAACCGGGGACAGCGGCCCGTCCTGGACTATCGCGTCACGGAGCGAACGGTAGGGGAGGAGCTCCATCACTATCGCGGGCCGGCCTTCGTCTTCGACGATGTCGTACACCGCGACGATGTTCCGGTGGAGGAGCCGGGCGGCCAGTTGCGCCTCGCGTATCGCGCGGCGGCGGGCGGTTTCCCGTTCGCCCGGGTCCATCTCCCGCGGAAAGAAGATTTCCTTGACGGCTACGTCCCGGCCCAGCACTTCGTCGTGGGCTCGCCACACGGCGCCCATTCCGCCGCTGCCGATCATGTTGAGCAGCCGGTAGCGTCCGGCGAGGATCCGTTCTGGCGCTGCTTCGGCCATTTGCCTTGGCTACCCCGGATTGTCCCGTCCTAACAAGCCGCCCAGTCCTGTGGCGTTGCGTTGTCGAGCCTCGGCGTGGTCACGCAGTAAACGCCCCGCCGGTTTCCGCGCTATGTCCGAACCACCCCGCGCCCCCGTCCGCCCCCCCGTCCGGCCCCCCGTCCGCCCCCTCCTCCCCGTCCGGCACCCGCCCGCGCCCCCGTCCGGCACCGTCCGTCCCCGTCCCCCCCTGCCCGTCCGGCACCGTCCCCGTCCCCCCTGCCCGTCCGGCACCGTCCCCGTCCCCCCTCCCCCCCCGGCGCCGTCCCCGCCCCCCCCCCCCCCCCCCCCCCCCCCCCCCCCC
>JAFARZ010000131.1 GCA_019245115.1 Streptosporangiaceae bacterium
CCCCGAGGATCATCCGGCCGCCGGTCAGCCGGTCCAGCGTGGTGACCTCGCGGGCCAGCTTGGCGACCCGGCGGCGCGCCACCGGGGTGATCATCGTGCCGAGCCGGATCCGGCTGGTGGCCAGCGCGGCCGCGGTCAACAGCACCCACGGGTCGGCGATCTCGCGCCTCAGTTCCTTGTGATGGGTGATGTGGTCCCAGACGAACAGGCCGTCCCAGCCCGCCTCCTCGGCTCGCCGGGCCAGGTCCGCGACCAGCCTCGGGTCGGCGAAGTCACCGAAGTTAGGGATGTTTATCGCGAAGCGCATCGGCCCATGCTGTCACGTGCTTTCCCGTGGGACACTATCGAGGTGGCCGCTCTGAATTTGCCCGGATTGCCGTTCCCGCTCATCCCCGAGGGTCACCCGCCACCGGGGTGCCGGGTGCTGAGCGGCGCGCTCAGGCTGACCGGCGCCCCCGGCACCGACATGTTCATCGACCCCAACCCGGACGTCGGATATGGCGCCGAGCCGGAATTCCTGGACGCGGGACGGCTGATGGGCCTTCCTCCCGCGGGCGACTTCACCCTCGCCGCGCAGGTCAGCGTCGAGTTCGCCAGCATGTACGACGCGGGGGTCCTGTTGTTGCGCGCGGATGACCGGCACTGGGCCAAGCTGTGCTTCGAGTACTCGCCGCAGCTCACGCCGACCGCCGTCACCGTGGTGACGAGGGAGACGTCGGACGACAGTAATTCGTTCGAGGTGACCGAGGGTGCACTGTGGCTGCGGATCACGCGGACCGGCGCCGCCTGGGCATTCCACGCATCGACGGACGGCTCATGGTGGCGGCTGCTGCGTTACTTCGCTCTCGGCGGCCCGGAGCCGGTGCGGGTGGGGTTTCTCGCCCAGTCGCCGACCGGCGAGGGCTGCACCGCGACGTTCGACCACATCACGTTCAAGCCCGGCGCCCCCAAGAATCTCCGCGACGGCAGCTAGGCAGCAAGCAGCCGCCCTGTCCCCAAGGCAAGGCGGCTGCCGTGCGGCAAGCTAGATGTCCGAGCAGATTAGATGTTCGAGCAGAGCAGCGGCCGGAAGTTGACCGTCGGCTGCCCGTTGGCCAGGATGTTGTTGCTGTTTCCCTGGTGCAGGTTGAGGTACCAGTTGCTGGCCGGAATCGGGCTGGTCACACCGGTGACCATACGGACCTGGTGGACGACCTGGCCCCGGCTGTTCGCGACGAAATCCATCAGCATGTACTGCACCGGCCCCTGGCTCTGGCAGCTGCCGATGTGGATGTGGGCGGCGTGAGCGCCGGGAGTCAGGCCGCTGGCGGACAGCGTCACCGTGATGGTGTGCGCGGCCGGGTCATAGGCCAAGGTGGCCCGGCCCCGCGGAGTGCCGAAGCGGACCCCGGTCGGTCCCACCTCGACGGCCCTGAGCCGGTAGCTCCGCTCACCCCAGGTAACCGACGACGTTTCCGCGATCGGCTGGCCGCTGGTCGTGTCCAAGCCGATGACCAGACGGCTGCCGAACGGGATCCGCCGGCCAGTGATACTGGCATGAGTGCCGGACAGCACGGCGTAGGCCGCGCCGACGCCATCGGCGGTCAGCGTGCCGAAGCTGGCGGATGCCTCGCCATCCCGCGCCACGAGCCAGACGTTGTGCGACGAGCCCGGCGTGAGCCCGAACGTGCGCACCGTCGCGGTGAGCTGGCCCGCCCCTGTCCGGCCGAAACTCACCGTGCCCCGCGGCATCGGCTGCAGGCGCACGCTCACCACCTGCGCGGCACTGGGAGCATGGCTCGCCGCGGGGCTGGCCCCCGCCGCCGTGGCGAGCCCCACCCCCGCGATCGCGCTCAAGGCCAGCACAGCGGCGGCAGCCCAGCTGGTATTACGCAACTTCATTCCCCAGTCCTTTCAACGGTCGTTCATTCCGTCCGCTGAAAGGCTCGCCGACCGCACAAGGGGAACCTCAGGGGGCAGAGGGGAAGTGCGGGGGACGCGCCAGGGGTGCGGGGTCGGGGCTGGGGCCGGGGCTGGGGCTGGGCTGGGTGGGCTGGGGCGCGGGCCAGCCCAGGCCTATGCCCTCACGTCCATGCAGCGCGCCCTTCGCCTCCGACAGCGCGGAAATTTCGTGCTAGGCGGAAATAAACCGGTCGTATTCGTACACTTTATTTCCGTCCAGCACGGATGTTCCGCCTTAATCCAAATCCCGTCCGGGACTTACCAGACATTCAGGTCAATCCGGTAACAGCGCGGGAGCCGCGACTTCGATCCGCGACCGGCCACGCGCCTCCAACGCGTGACTGACCCTAGCCCTTCAAGCTCAGAGTTCACGGCGTGGTGAGCGGTCACCGGTTTTATCGGGATATAACCGATATGCGGATGGCGATCACGCTGGAGAATGCGGAATAAAAGGGCTACCCGGAAGAAAGGGTGCCGCTTTCCGGCACCTTTCTTCCGGAGGGCTCCTAACTTCCACGAGGCGGTCGGCCTACGTGCCTGCTATGCGGTAATACGCGGAAGTTCACCAGGCTAGCGCGGTGTTTAGCAAAGGCGGAATACCCGACATGCCGCAAATGCACGTTACAGTATTCGGGAACGGTGCAGGAGGTCCAGCAGGTCCGGAACCGTGCTGGGGGTCGCGGGGTACGGGTGCAGGGACTGCTCCCTCCGCTGCTAGGACGGAAGCTCGGCGCCGTACCAGCGTTCGATGATGCGGCGGGCTATGGAGACCGGCGGCGCGATCGCCATCTCGTCCGCCTCCAGGCTGGCAAGCAGTTCCGGACGGGTGAACCAGATCGCTTCGGTGAGCTCGTTGTCGTCCACCCTGATCTGCTGGCCGGCCGGCGCGTCGGCCCGGAAACCCAGCATCAGGCTACGGGGCATAGGCCATGGCTGGCTGCCCAGGTACGTGACGTTCTCGACCTTGATGGCGGTTTCCTCGTGGACCTCGCGCGCCACCGCCTGCTCGGCCGACTCGCCGGGATCGACGAATCCGGCCAGGATCGAGAACCTCCGTTCCGGCCAGGCCGCGTTCCTGGCCAGCAGGCACCGGTCATCGGGGTCGGTCACCAGCATGATGACCGCGGGGTCGGTGCGGGGGAAGTGCTCGGTTCCGTCCGCCGGGCACCTGGTCGAGTGGCCGCCCGGCTCCACGACCGTCGCCGTCCCGCAGCGCGGGCAGTGGGTGTGGGTGGTGTGCCAGTTGTCCAGGGCCACCGCGTGGGTCATCAGCCCGGCATCGCGGTCACCCAGCAGGGCACCCACCGCGCGCAGGGACAGCACCTTCGTGCCCGCTGGCTCGGCCCCCCTGGCCGGCAGTTCCCCGTGCATGCCGAAGTAGACGGTCCCGTCGGCGTCCTGGCCCAGCAGGTAACGCGCTCCCTCGGGCGCCTCCGGGGGCGCATCGGCCGGGGCCTCGACAGGTGACCGGAACACCAGCTCGGCACTCCCCTGCCCGTCGCGGGCCTGACCGCCAGTGGACCAGCCGTCGCGGAGGAGGATATCGCCGCCACGGAGCCGGATCAGCGCCCGGCCGTCGTTGACGACCAGCACCCGGGTGCGCGGGTCGGCCCAGGCAGCATCGAGCCAGGCCTTATCCGTCCGGCGCTCGGTCACCCGGTCAACGGTGCCGCGCGACAGCGCGAGCCGGCCGAGGGTCACTTGGGGTCCGAGCGGACCGCGGCCAGTTCTTCCCAGAGGTAGGCGGCGGCCTCGGCGCCGCGGAGAAGCAGCGTCATGTCCACCTTCTCGTTGGGGGCATGGATCTGGTCGGAATCCAGGCCGACGGCCACGAACACCAGCGGCGCGCCGAGGATGTCGGCGAGGTCGGCTTCGGGGCCGCTGCCGCCCTCCTTGGTGAACAGCACCTGCTGGCCGAACGCGCGCTCCATGGCCCGGCGTCCGGCCAGCACCGCCGGGGAGTCGATCGCCGAGCGGCACGGACGAACGCCGGCGCCGACCGTCACCGTGGCCTGGATGCCTGGCGGGGTGTGAGCCCGCACGTACCGCTCGAAGGCGGCCCCGACCTCGGCCGGGTCCTGGTCCGCGACCAGGCGGAACGTGACCTTGGCGTGCGCGCTCCTCGGGATGATCGTCTTCTGGCCCGGCCCGGTGTGGCCGCCCCACATGCCGTTGATCTCGGCGGTCGGCCGGGCCCATATCCGTTCCAGCGTGGAGTAACCCTCCTCGCCATACGCCGCCCCGCTGGCGCCGGCCTCCTCCAGCCATTGCTTCTCGTCGAACGGCAACCGGGCCAGCAGGTCCCGCTCCTCATCGCTGAGCGGGAGCACCCTGTCGTAGAAGCCCGGCACATTGATCCGGCCGTCCGCGTCGTGCAGGCCGGCCAGCAGGCTCGTCATCGCGTGCAGCGGGTTCGGCACGCCGCCGCCGAACGACCCGGAGTGCAGGTCGCGGACCGGACCGGTCAGCGTGACCTCGGTTTCGGCGAGACCGCGCATGCTGGTGCACATGGAGGGCACGTCGGCGGCCCACATCGTGGTGTCGCTGATCACGATCACGTCGCAGGCGAGCCGGTCCCGTTCCCGCCGCAGCAGGCTGGCGAAGTGCGGCGACCCGGACTCCTCCTCGCCCTCGATGAGGAACTTTATGGTGACCGGCGGGGCGGACTGACCGCGAGCGGCCAGTCCGGCACGGATGCCGAGCGTATGGAACAGCACCTGGCCCTTGTCGTCGGACGCCCCGCGGGCGAGGAGCCGGCCCTCGCTCTCGATGGGCTCGAACGGCGGGCTTATCCATTCCTCGAGCGGCTCGACCGGCTGGACGTCGTGGTGACCGTACACAAGGACGGTGGGCGCGCCTGGGTCAGCGGCAGGCCATTCGGCGAAGACGGCGGGCAGGCCCTGATCGGCCGGGGTCTCCCATATCTCGGCGACCGGGAAGCCGGTGTCCTGGAGGTGGGCCACCAGCCATTCGGCGGAGCGCCGCACGTCGGGGTGGTGCGCCGGATCGGCGGAGATCGACGGGATCGCCAGCCATTGCTTCAGCGCGTCGAAGAACCAGGACGCGTTCGACTCGACATAACCGCGCACATCCATGGCTAAACCGTATCCGGTCACGGACCTGACCGCCGGTCCGCATGGCCCGCCTGGAGGAAACCTGGTCCTACCTGTGAGATCGTGGACAGCATGGCGGCGAAGAGCGGCAAGAAGGAGCGCACGGCCGGCGGCGCGGACACCCAACAGCCACGGCTGCCGCGGCACGCCTATGAGCATGAGCTGTTCCGGCTTCAGGCCGAGCTGGTGCGGCTGCAGGAGTGGGTGCGCACCGAGGGCGCCCGGCTGGCCGTGATATTCGAGGGCCGGGACGCGGCGGGTAAGGGCAGCACGATCAAACGGGTCACCGAGTACCTGAACCCCCGCATCGCCCGGATCGCGGCGCTGCCCGCGCCGACCGAGCGGGAGCGCACACAGTGGTACTTCCAGCGCTATATCGAGCACCTGCCGGCCGGTGGCCAGATCGTGCTGTTCGACCGGAGCTGGTATAACCGGGCCGGCGTCGAGCACGTCATGGGGTTCTGCACGAAGGAGGAGTACCACAGGTTCCTGCACCAGTGCCCGATCTTTGAGCGGCTGCTGGTCGAGGAAGGCATCTTGCTGCGCAAGTACTGGTTCTCGGTCAGCGACGCCGAGCAGGAACGCCGGTTCCGGGCGCGGCTGGAAGACCCCATGCGGCAGTGGAAGCTTTCCGCGATGGACCTGGAGTCCATCACGCGCTGGGAGGATTACTCGCGGGCCAAGGACGAGATGTTCGTACACAGCGACATCCCCGAGGCGCCCTGGTATGTGGTCGAAAGCGAGGACAAGCGCCGGGCCCGGATCAACATGATCGCCCACCTGCTGAGCACGGTCCCCTATCACGACGTGCAGCGAGTGCCGCTGACACTGCCGCACCGGCCCGCGCCGCAGGGCTATGTCCGGGCGCCGCGGGAGATGCAGACCTACGTGCCCGACCACGCCGCCACGCTCATCACCGCGTAGGGCGGCCGTAAGACCTGCGGGTGGAACGCGTCGCCGTGGCCGGTCAGGCCGGCGGCGGGGATCGTCACGTTGCGGCCGGCGCGGCTGGTGACCCAGCCGATGCGGACCGGGGCCTCACCCGCGTCCCTGAGCGCGGCCAGCGCGGCCTGCTGCTGGGCCCGGGACACCACCACGCAGAAGCCGATGCCCATGTTGAACGTCGCGTACATGGTGGCGGCCGGCAACCGGCCGGCCTCGGCGATCAGCGCGAAGACCGGCGGCGTGGCCGGCAGCGAGTCCAGTTCATAGCTCACGTCGGCGGCCAGACGGCCGAGGTTGAGCAGGCCGCCGCCGGAGATGTGCACGAGGCCTTTGGGGGTGATCCCGGCCGCCCACAGCGCCTCGGCGGCGGGCACGTACACGCGGGTCGGCTGCAACAGCACGTCATCGAGCCGGCGGCCCGCACCAGGCACCTGATCCGACAGGGACAGCCCGGCGATATCGAACAGGACATGCCGGGCCAGCGAGTAGCCGTTGCTGTGCAGGCCGGAGCTGGGCAAGCCGATGACGACGTCGCCGGACCTGATGTCGGCGCCGTCCACCGGCGTGCGCCACCGCGCGGGGCCGCCGGGCGTGGCGCCGCCCGGGTCGGCGGCGGGCATGGCACCGATCGCGGTGCCGACCAGGTCGAGCATCGGTCCCCCGCCCTCGGCGGCGGCGAGCATGGCGCCGATCTGGGCGATCTCGCCGCCGGGGATCGCGATACCGGCCAGCCCCGCGCCGAGGTACATGCCGCGGGCGAGTTCCTCCAGCACGCCTTCGTCGATCCGGTCCGTCGCCATGTAGTCGAGCAGCGCCAGCGGGACCGCGCCGACGCAGATGATGTCGTTGACGTTGTTGGCCACGCAGTCGATGCCCACCGGCTCCCAGCGGTTGGCCTGCCTGGCCAGCAGGATCTTCGTACCGACCCCGTCGGTGGTCATGGCGATCGGCGGGCCGGGCGGTATGTGCATGAGCGTGGCGAAATAGCCGCTGGACAGTCCGGTGATGCTTGTCACCATCGGATGCCTGACCTGGGTACGCGCCAGCCACGGGCGCATCACGCGTGAGAACGCGTCCTGTTCGCGTTCCTCGTCGACACCGGCCTTGGCGTAGGAGGGCTCTGGCAGCGTCACCTGCACAGACTAGACCATCATTCGGCCTGGCCGGATTCGGTCCAGCGCTGGAACACCGCCACCCGGTCGGCGGGCCAGGCGCCGTCGCACGGCATCGTGCCGTTCCGCAACCGGTCGAGGATGCCATCCGCGTGCGCGCTGACATCGGCGTAGGACCACAGGTCGAAGACGAAGCTCATCGACTTGCGGTCCTTCTCGCGGAACAGCGGCTTGATGTGCCGCGCGAAGCTCACCGGCTCGTCCGGGCCGGGAAGCTCGGGCTCGCCCTCGGTCGGGCCGGCGTCCGCGGCTGTCGTGCTGGGCGCCGGCGCCCCGGCCGGACCCCAGTCCCACCGGGGGATCTCGGCATCGGCGGGGGCGGCGGCCTCCCACGCTACGTAAGCGGTGAACGCCGATCGGAACTCCGGCTCCGCCGGCAGCTTCACTTCGTCGGCTGAGCTGAGCCAGCCACTGACCCATCGCGCGCGCTGATCTTCTTTTATCGAACGAACGGCCTGGCCGACAGGGGCGCTGGGACCGCCGAACGCCAGGGCCATCCGGTCGGCGGCTCGTTGCGCCTGGCCGGGCGCCAGGCCCTCGCCCAGCGGAGCGAGCACCGGGTCGGACGGGAGGTACTTCTCGTAGAACGTGCGAGCCAGGGCGAGGAGCGCGGGGAAGCCGCCCGCCCACTCGAACAGCGTGGGCCGTGCTGAATTGGCCTGGGCCTCCGGCCGCGGCAGACTCGCGGCTGGATCGGCGAAGCCGACGTACCAGTGCATGCCGCTGCAGAACGGCTTGTTCTGGGATTGGCCGCACCGGCACAGGGCGTAGTGCTCGCGCGAGCTGCCCTCCGCACGTGGTACGTCCTTACCGTCGGGCTCGGTCAGTGGCAGACCGCCGGTGATCCGGTAGGGGCCGTCCTTGCTCACCTCGATGGCGGGCTCGCGGGTGCCGTGGTGATCGGTCGCCGGGCGCTGCTCCACGTCATCGACGGCGAAGCTGAGCGCGCCGGACGGACAGGCCCGGACCGCGGCGATGATGTCGTCGGCCCGGCCGGCGGCCGGGGTGACGAAGGGATCGCCGCTCGCGTGGAACACCGCGGACAGCCGGTCGGTGCAGAAACCCGAGTGCTGGCAGATGCCGCGATTGTCGAAGACCGTGACCGACTGGCCCGGGTGGAGGTCGCGCCGGTCCGGAACGCGCTTGGGATCCTTGGCGCCGGAGAAGCCGTTGGTGGCGTGGGTGCCGTCGCAGAACGGCTTGATCGCCGAGCCGCCACAGCGGCACAGCGCCATCTGCGGCCGGGCCGGGAGATCCTCGCCCAGCCAGTTGCGCAGGTGCTCCGCGTTCGTGACCAGATACGGCCCATCGGTGGCGACCACGATGCCGGGCTCGACGCCGGCCTGGGCCGTGCGAAGGCTGTCTAGTAGGGCGGTCATGTTCTCCGCGGGGGCCAGGCGCAGCGCGATGTCCTGGAGCGTCGCGCTCGCCTCCATCAGAGCGGGATCGGGATGGTCCGCCCGCAGCCGGGCCGTGGTGACGGCGAGCTCGGCGAGCCGTGCCGCGGTCATCGCCGCGCGGTCCTGCGCGATAGCGCGGACATCGGCGGCCAGTGCGGGCGCTGGGCCGTCGAGCAGTTCCGCGGCCCGGGCCAGGCGAGGCGTGAACCCGGTAACATCATCGATGGCGGGCGTGGCCCAGCGGCTGGTCACACCCCACTCGGGGAAGTGCGCGGCGAGCGAATCGGCCAGCGTGACGAGCGACTCGCCCACCGGGACGAGGGTCTGCTCCCAAGCGGGCCGATATCGCGTGCGGACCCGTTCGGCGAACGACGCCGCCTCACGCAGGCGTTCTTCGAGCATGGCCCACGCCGCGGCGCGGTGCGGGACGAGGTAGTCGCTTTCGTAGAACAGCTCGAAGCTGGGAGCGGCCGTGCGGCCGGGATACTCCGGCCCGGCCGGCAGTGAGGTGATCAGGTCGCCCAGCGGCTTGAGCACGTTGAACATCAGGCCTAGGGTCAGTTCGGCGAGCGTCTCGAGTTGCTCGCCGGTCTCCTCGGTGTGCGCGAAGTACCGCTCGAAGGCCAGCAGCAGGATCTCGTAACCCACGTTGAACAGGTCCATGCAGCGGGCGGTGAGCGCATCGGTGATCAGCGGCACGTCGGCGTGCTCGATCGGCCGGACGTTGGCGGCCAGCACGGGACGGACCGGGTCGAAGGACGGGTTCGCCGCCCGCATCTGCTGGTACTCGTCGAGGATGGCGACGAACTGACCGAAGTGTGCGTTCTGCCAGTGACCGCGCGGCCCCTCGCCCTGCTCCAGGATCTCGCCGACCGCCCGGCACGCCGAGGCCAGGTCGGTCACCGGGATGAGTTCGGGCCAGTGGAAGTTAGCCGACGTGGCCTGGGCCCGCGGCGGCCCGATGAACAGCCACTTCTCGCCGAACTTCTCGCACAGGTGGGAGAGCCCGGCCTCGATGGAGCGGTACAGGTGGCCGACGGTGGCGAAGTCCTGGAGCCGGGGCACGATGTCGTGGGTGGCCATCACCGGCTCGGCCCGGCCGATGGCCGCCATCCCGGGTGCATCCTCCAGGTCGTAGGTCTCTGGACGTTCAAGGAACATGAAGTGCTTGAGGGCTGGCTCCCCGAACGGCAGCAGCGCCAGTTGCACGCCGGCCGGGTAGTGGTTGGCCTGGGCGGGCAGGTTCACCCGGGCCAGGTGCGGCGCGCCGCCGATGGCGGACATGATGTTGTGCACCAGCGCGAGATGCAGCATCTCCTGCGTGGCGACGTGCGAGATCTGCTTGCGCCACCGGGTGACCACTTCGAGTTCGGCCGCGGTGAGACCCTCGTCTTCGCGCTGCTTCAGCGAGAACGCCGCGAACAGGTACTGGCACATGATGCCGTGCTCAAGCTCCGCGGCCTCGCACAGCATGTAGATGAGCGCCTCCCGGTGCTCGATGACGAACGGCGCCTCGGGCGCCGCCTTGCCGCCCCTCGTGGCGATAAGCTGGGCCAGCTTCCCCTGTCCGGCTGATGTCCCTTCGCTCATGACCGGCTTCCTCCCGTTGATCCAGCCGTGTGTAACTGTGTAATCATGGCACGGGTTGGCCCTGGTGGCGAAGATCTTTACCCAGAGGTGGCACCACAGCCGTCGCGGACGCGGCAGGCCCGTCAACCGCCGAGACCCTGCCTCGAATGAGATAATTTCACTCGCGATTTGCTCATTGACTTTTCTCTCGCCGCCCAGACTTATTACCAGGCATGAAATGCAGAAGGAACGGGAGGTCCAGTGAGCCTTGATTCGATCGTTACCCATGTTGCCGCAGCGATGGGAGCGGTAATCGCGCTATCTTACGTAGTTGGCCAGCTCTTCAGGAGGATGGGCCAGCCCGAGGTCATTGGCCAGCTGTTTGTCGGTATCGCCCTCGGTCCGAGCCTGCTTGGCCGACTGCCCGGAAATGTGATGCGAACGCTCTTCCCGACCGCGGTCGTCCCCTACCTAAATGTTACATCGCAGGTCGCGATCATCTTGTTCTTGTTCGCGGTTGGCTACGAACTCGACGCGCGAGTGCTCCGGCGGCAGCGCAAAACGGTGCCGCTACTATCCGTCAGCACCTTCGCGGTTCCAATGCTTCTAGGCGTTACATCCGTATACGCAGGTGCTGACTGGTATCGATCGGCTGGTGAATCAGGGACCGGAACTGCCCCGTTTATCCTCTTTATGGGAGTAGCGATATCTATTACCGCCGTTCCGGTGCTGGCCAGCATCGTGACCGAACGAGGCATCGCGGCAACGGTTCCCGGCGTAACCGCACTCACTTCAGCAGCCCTGATAGACGCGGTGGGCTGGCTGGTACTCGCAGGTGTGCTCGTACTGGCCAGCGCGTCCTCGTCGGCGCACCGGCCATGGATCGTCACCGCACTCCTCCTGGCCGGCTACGTCGCCGTCATGGTGTTCGCCGTCCGCCCGGTGATGAAGTGGTGGCTGGGACGGCCGAGTGCCGTGCTAGCCAACAAGGTGCCGGTAGCCGTCGCTGTCACCTTGGGCTCGGCGTGGGCCACGGCGGCCCTGGGACTACACGTAATATTCGGCGCGTTCTTCGCCGGCCTGATCATGCCGCGAGACGAGAACGGCGTGCCCTATACCGACCTGTTGCAGCCGGTGCTCGACGCCGGGCGCCTGCTGATACCCGTTTTCTTTGTCATATCTGGCCTCTCAGCAAACATCGGCGCGCTGCGTGCGGGAGACTTCGGGCTGCTCGGGCTGCTAACGGTTATCGCATTCGCGGGGAAGGCCGGAACCGGATATGTGGCGGCGCGGGCGGGCGGGATGGGCCGCTACGACGCGAAGGTAACCGGTGTCCTGCTGAACACACGAGGCCTGACCGAGCTGATAGCGCTGAACGTAGGCCTCCAGGCAGGGATCATCCACCAGCGTCTCTATACGATTCTTGTGCTGATGGCGCTGGTGACGACCGCGGCCACCGGTCCGCTGCTGAGCCTTCTCACGACACAGGAGCCGGTTCAAGGTGCGGAACGATCTTTGGTTCCCGATGGCGCTGTCGGTGACGGGTGAGCGCGATAAATCATGTTCAGCGGAAGCACCACCGCCGTTCGTCGGAAATATTTGACATTTCAAGCATTGTTGGCCTGGTTACCATCGGATGTAAGGAGGTACCCCATGCCAGCGGTTACTGTCGAGAACGTTCTGGTGCTACCGCGGGTGGCGGAGCCCGAGGGAGCCGAGCGGCCAGTGACCTCGGTGACCACCGCGCCGAGCGGGTACGAGGGCGAGGGATTCCCGGTACGGCGGGCGTTCGCCGGAGTGGATCTGGGGCGGCTCGACCCGTTCGTGCACATGGACCAGATGGGCGAGGTGGATTACGGGCCGGGCGAGCCGAAGGGCACGCCGTGGCACCCGCACCGCGGCTTCGAGACCGTCACGTACATCATCGACGGCACATTCCAGCACCAGGACTCCAACGGCGGGGGCGGGCTGATCACCAACGGCGACACCCAGTGGATGACGGCTGGCGGCGGGATCCTGCACATCGAGAAGCCGCCGGAGGAACTGGTGGTGAGCGGCGGGCTGTTCCACGGCTTCCAGCTCTGGGTGAACCTGCCGGCCCGGCTGAAGATGACCTCGCCGCGGTACCAGGACATCCGGGCCGGGCAGGTGGCGCTGCTGACCTCGCCGGACGGCGGTTCACTGCTGCGTGTGATCGCCGGGTCGCTCGGCGGACCCTCTGCGGGGGGGTCCCGGGGGGTTGTCCCCCCAGGGCAATACAGTGGTCCGGGGGTCACGCACACGCCGATCACGCTGGTGCACGCGACCGTCTCGGCAGGCGCGCAGGTCCGGCTGCCGTGGCAGGCTTCGTTCAACGCGCTGGCGTATGTGCTGGCCGGATCCGGTTACGTCGGGGCGGAGAAGCGGCCGATCCGGATGGGGCAGCTGGCAGTGTTCGGGGCTGGCGACGTGATGACGTTCGGCGGCGGAGAGCGGTCGGACATGGACATCCTGCTGCTCGGCGGTCAGCCGATCGGCGAGCCGGTCGCGGCCTACGGACCGTTCGTCATGAACACCCGGGCGGAACTGGTCCAGGCCTTCGAGGACTACCAGGCCGGGCGGCTCGGTACTGTCCCGGCCGAGTCGGCTGTGCCGGTCGAGCCGCACCCCGGCCACGACGTGCTGTAACGGCTTGAGGAGCTTGAGGGCTAGAGCAGGGCAGGCGGCCACCGCCTTGCGCGCGTCGCGCTCCAGGCTCGGCGGCAGCTCGCCGTTGTCCACGATCGGATAGCCCCATTCGTCCAGCTCGATGAGCTCGGGCAGCAGCTCGGCGCAGACGCCGTGGCCGGTGCACGCGATCGGGTTCACCCGTAGCGTCTGGCTCATGTCCAGTCCTCCTCGCTGGTCGGCATGCCGTACGGCAGCGGGAGGAAGGGCTCGCGCGACGTCGCCGAGCACTGGCCGTTGGCGTGACGCCTGAGTTCATCGGCGAATACGGTAAGCGCGGTGCGCACGAAGCGGACAGTGCCGTCCGGATGGTGGCACGCGCCGCGGCCGGTGACCAGGCCAGACCAGCGCGCCACGTTCTCCCGGGTCTGGCGGCGCGGACGCGGGCCGGCCAGCTCGGCCATCGCCCCGGCGATCCTGGGCAGGCCGTTCAGGCACGGGCCGCACTGGCCGGCCGATTCGGCGGCCAGATAGCGGGTGACCCGGGCGGCTTCCCGCAGGCCGCACACGTCTTTCGGCAGCACGGCGATGACCCCGGCGCCGAGCGCGGCCTGATGCTGGCTCAGCGCGGCATTGGCCAGGGCGAGTTCGCCGGAGGCGCTGGAGGCGGCGGAGGCGCTGGAGGCGCCGGCCAGCAATGAAGCGGGGAGCCAGGTGCCGTGGTAGCCGCCGACCAGGATCGCGCCGGCGTCGGCCGCGGTGGTCCGCGGCAGGACTTCGGCGAGCGGCGTGCCGATGGCCAGCTCCATGACGTGCGGCCGGTGCCCTTCGTGGATGGTGGCGAGCATCGTGCCCGGCTCGGCTGCCGTCCCCGCCTCGCGGAACCATCTCGGGCCGTGCCGGGCGATCAGCGCCAGGTGAGCCAGCGTCTCGACGTTCTGCACCAGGGTCGGGGCTCCGGCCACGCCGCGCTCGGCGACACGGGGCACGCCGAACGTGGGCAGCGCCGGCCCGCCGCTGATCCGGCTGGTCATGGCGGTTTCCTGGCCGGCCAGGAACCGGGGCGGCGCCTCGACGATCATGACGCCGACCCGATCCGGGTGCTGCGACGCGCGTTCCGCCAGGGCCTCTTCTAGCCGGGAGCTTCGTCCCTGGTGCAGGTACAGGTAGGCCTGGCTGGCGCCGACCGCTTCGGCGGCCAGCTGCAGGCCGTCGAGCACGAGGTGCGGCGCGTGCCACAGCAGCGCCGCGTCCTTCTCGCTGGCCGGCTCGCTTTCCGCGCCGTTGGCGACGACCACCTTGCGGCCGCCCTGGGCGGCGACGGCAGCCAGCTTGACGTGTGCGGGAAAGGCGGCCCCGCCGCGACCGGTCAGCCCGGCCGCCTTGACCGCCTGGATGAGGGCCACACCGCGGTACCGGGGACGTCCGTTCCTGGTCAGGTGCGCGGGGAGGCCTTCGGGGGGTTCCGGGGGGGCGTCCCCCCGGGCTGGCACAGCCGAAGTGCCCGGCACGGGCGGCAGCAGGCGGGGCAGCCCGGCAGCCCGCCGGGCTGCCCCGCCTGTCGCCGGGATCTGGACGGTCGCTGCCTCGGCTCCGAGCCCGGTCATCGGGAGGCTCCTTGCCTCGTACGCTGGGTTCGTTGCGCCTGGCTGTGGTGTATCTGGTCCAGCAGCGTGGCGACGCGCGCGGCCCGAGGCACCTCACGGGCCGCACTCACCAGCCGCCAGGTTACCGCCGCCGCGAGAATGAGAGCGCAACCGATCGCCAGGTCCAGCATCAGGCCGTGCTGGAGATCCTTGCTGGAGTAAATACTGTGCACGAACGCGATCGGCCAGCTCACATAGGCGGTCAGGTGAATGGCGCGCCACGCGGTACGGTTCATCCGCCCGCGGACCAGACTGGTCACGATCATGGCCACCATCAAGTCGAAGGAGATCGCGCCGAGGCCTAGCCACAGTCGTTCGTAGCCGGAAGCGAAGGGGATCACGCTGGACAGCAGCGGGATGTTCACGTAGGTATCGAGCACCGCGGTCAGCACATGCACGGCGACGAACGAGACCGCTAGCAGCGAGATGTTGCGGTGCAGATCGGTCACCGCGAACCTCGGCAGGCCGGGTAGCTTGCCCTGCCGGTTGATCAGGATGCCCATGACGAAGACCGCGGTCAGCAGGAGCAGCGCGACCACGCCGGTGGCGCGGCTGGCATACCAGAAGGCCGTGCTGTTCATCGTGGGCCTCCCGTCTTGGGGTCTGGGCTTGGGGTTGGCCAGCCGGCCACGGTGAACACCGCGCCTTTGGTGTCAACGAGCCTGGCCGGCAGGTTGTGCGCGGCGAGCCATGCCACGGCGTCGCGGCCGCGGATGATCGCCGCCGTGCTGGCCGCGTTCGCGTCGGCGCACGTGCCCGCGGCCACCGAGACCGTGCGCCACACGGGCTTGGCCGGCAGACCGGTGCGCGGATCGAGAATGTGATGGAGCACGTCGCCGCCGCGCTGCCAGCGGCGGGCGGTGATGCTCGACGTGGCGAGGCCGCCGTCCTTGATCGCCACCAGGGCGTACGGGCCTTCTGGCGCTCGCTCCGGATCATCGGTGACGTCCTGCACCCTTATCCGCCAGCCGTGTGGCTCGGGCGGCGGGCCGGCGACCGCGATGTCGCCTCCCAGGCCGACCAGGACGCCGCAGCGCAGACGTGTGGCGATGCGCGCCGCGGAACGGTCTGCGGCCCAGGCCTTGGCGGTGGCGCCGAGGTCGAGTTCGATGCCTTCGGGCATGGCGAGGCGGCGGCCATCCAGGTGCACGCTCTGCCACCCCGGGACGGTGCGGGCGGTGAGCCTCATCGGCGGCCCGGTCGACGCGACCAGACTGAAGTCGCGGTCGTAGCCGACCCGTGACATCGCCGCGCCCACGGTCGGGTCGACGTCACCATCGGTCAGCCGGGCCGCCCGCAGCGCCACCGCGATAGCCTCGGCGAGCAGCGGGCTGAGCTCTGTCTGGTTCGCGTCGGCGTCGGCGTCGGCGTCGGCGTCGGTCCTGGTCCTGGTCCTGGTCCTGGTCGTGCTCCTGCTCAGTGCGCGGATCTCGGAGTCCGACCGGAAGCGGCTGCACGCCGCGTCCACCTCGGCCAGATCAGCGGTCAGCATGCGCCGAGCCTCGCTGAGGCTTTGCGCATGGGTCACCACCAGCCGCACCTGCGTCCCGAGTGCCCGCCACGTCGCGGCGGCGGGCTGGTCCTGATGGTCCGGCGGGGCCTCGCTCTCCAGCGTGGCGTGCATCAGGAGCCGCCCGAAACGGCGTGGCTGCTTCCCGAGCTGGAGGAAGGCGTCGAGCCGGAGCTGAACCCGCTGGAGTTGCTGGAGCTGCTGGAGTTGCTGGAGTTGCTCGAGTTGTTAGAACTGTTCGAGCTGTTCGAGCTGTTCGAGCTGTTCGAGCCTGAGTTGCTTGAGTTGCTGGTCGATGAGCCCGAGTTGGTGCTGGAGGAGCCCGAGTTGGTGCTGGAGGAGCTGGAGTTGCTGGTCGACTTGCTGCTGGAGCCGGTCGACGCCGATGCGGTGTGCGTGGACCCCGGCAGGGCTAGAGCCACGGCCCCGGCGGTCACCACACTTGCCATGCCGACCGCGGTCGTTGTCGACCGCACCCTGCTGCGGCCGCGGTCCCTGACCTGTGCGGCGCGGAGGATCCTGTCACGGTTCATGCTTTAATCCTGGGTCCGGGGACTCGACGTCCCCTGTGTGCCACTTCTCAGCCAGCTATGAGGTGCGTTTCCGCATGCCTCAGCGGCGTGGCGCGCAGGTGAGACAGGTGGTGGCTGTGGGCCGGGCTGCCAGGCGATCCTCGCCGATCGGCCGTCCGCACCGCTCGCACCTGCCGAAATTGCCTTCATCGAGCCGACGCAAGGCGGCATCCACCGAGGCGATGTGCGCACGCGCCTGCTCAAGCAGCGCGGCGGCACGCTGCCGCTCGAATGCCAGCGTCGCGCCCTCGGGATCGTGCTCGTCGTCAGTCCCGGGCGCGCTCGCGGCCTCGGCGAGGTCGCCGAATTCGCGCTCCAGCGCCGCAACCCGCTGGGAGGCGCGCTCCCGCTCGCCGAACAGCAGGTCCCGGATGCTTGCCACCTACCCGAGCTTAGGTCCGGCCACCCTGAGCCATTAAAGCCAGGGGCACGGGGAACATTTCAGGGTTTACTGTGACACTTGGAAACAAGCTGTGTTTGCGGCGAGTCGCACCGCCTGGATGTTGTTTCATATGCGCTTGCGTCCAGCGCCACGCGCGGGATGGGTGTTTCTTTCCGGTTCGCCGCCGGTGCCGACGTTGCCCAGGCTGGCTTTGCCGCAGAATTGGTTGATCATCCGGCCGTTCTGCCCGATTATGTCCAACCCTGGATCCTCCAAGCTCCGCATGCGCCCGCCAAGGTGCACGTAGACGCGCTGGTCACCCAAACACGTCGCCCGACAAATCCGGATTTGTCGGGCCACCACGGCCGCGACCCACCCATTTCACATGGAACAAAAGGGCTCTGCGGAAGAAGGGGCGCCGGTTTTCGGCGCCCCTTCTTCCATGTGACCCTTATTTTCCACACGAACGGTGGGTGCTGGGTTAGCGAACTTGGGCAAATGGTGAAATGTCCGGCGAGCGGCCCGAGATGAGAGGTTACGTGGCGCGGGGAAGAGACGCGTGACGGGGACGGGACCGAGGGATAGGACGGGGACGGGGACGGAGGATGGGACAGGGACGGGACCGAGGGATCGGACCGGAACGGGACAGGGACGGGACTGAGGGATGGGACGGGACGGGAGCGGGACGGGACGGAGGAATGCGGCGGGACGGAGGATGGGACGGGAGCGGGGTGGGACGGGAGGGGTTACTCGGCGCGGAGGGCGAAGGCGGTGCGGGTTCGGGCTGCCCAGCCTGCTGGGCCCAGGGCGCCGGCCACCGCGATGAGCAGGCCCGCCAGGGCCAGCAGGACCAGTTCCCAGGGGACGTAGACCGACAGCAGGGCCGGCGGGGTACCGGAGTTCGCCGCGTGGGCCATGGTCGGGACCACTCCGTGGTGCAGGTACACCCCGGCGGGGACGGCCATGATCCCGGCGATCAGGCCGACGAAGCCGACCGAGCACACGACCATCGCCAGCGTCTGCCGAGGGGTCATGCCGACGGCCTTGAACACCCCGATGTCGTGGGCGCGTTCCCGGATCTGGAGCGCGACCGTGTTCAGCACCCCGAGCCCGGCGACCACCATGATCAGGATCGTCAGCATGGCGACCAGGGTGACCACCGCGATGAGTTCCTTGCCTCCGCCGCCAGCGGTGCTCACGTCATACGAGTTCCCCAGCGAGGCGGACACCGCGTTCGCGTACGCCTGCGGGCTGGTACCCGGCCGGAGCGCAACGTCATACTGCTGCGGCCCGGCGGCCGGATCCACCAGCGCCAGCGTGGCCGGGCTGAGGTACAGGTCCAGGTCGTTGCCGGGCCGGAACACCTCGCCGACGATGCGCACCGTGGCCCGGTGGCCGCCGGAGACCAGTGTGTACGTCGAGCCCACCGAGGTCCCGGTGTCGGTGAGGAACAAGGTGTTCACGACCACCTCGGCCGGAGCCGAACCGGAGGAGAACCAGCGCCCGGAGATCAACCCGAACCCGGTCCAGCTCGGGTCGCCGTCGTAGGCGGTGACGTTCACGGTGCCGGCCAGTCCGGGCGGGCTGAGCTGGTCGTGCGTCTCCACCAGGTAGTGCAGCGTGCCCGGCTGGGAGGCCAGCGCCGAGGTGATGGTCCGCTGTTGCGCGGCGGTCAGCGCCGTCGCGCCGGCGACCCTGATCTTGCGGCCCCCGGCGGGCGGCTTGCCGGGGACCAGGCCGGGAGGCAGGCCGGGCGTGACGCTCAGCACCTGCACCGGCAGGGCCGTGTTCTGGGAGATCTCCGAGTAGGCCCGGTTCAGCGAAGTTCCCAGCCCGGCGCCGAACGTCACCGCGGCCGCGCCGAACACGATCGCCACCACAGTCACCAGCGTCCGGGCCGGCCGGGCGAACGGCGCCGCCAGCCCCAGCGTCACCGCCCGGGGCACCGAACCCAGCTTTGCCAGCCCCCGCTGCGCGACGTATCCGTGCGACGGCCGCGGCGCCCGGCCGGTGGCGATCGCCTGGACCGCGCTCATCCGCCCGGCCCGCAGCGCCGGCGGCACCGCGCCGGCCGCGGTCAGCGCGAGGACGGCCAGCGGCACGGTGACGTCCACCCAGAGCGGTATGCCGAGCACGCCGACCTGGTAGACCTGCGCGTTCTGGCTGAGCAGCGGGACCGCGAGCAGGTTGCCGCACACCGCCCCGGCCACGCAGCCGGCCACCGCGGGCACCGCGACCAGCAGCACATACGAGAAGACCACCTGAACCGGGGTGAACCCGATCGACTTGAGCACGCCGATCCGGGTGGTTCCGGCGATCACCGCGCCGCTGACCACGTTGACCACGATCAGCACCGAGATCACCAGCGCGATCACGCCGAAGGCGATGATGAACGGCACCCACGGCGCGATGGCGCTCTGCTCGGACTGCCGTACGTCCAGGTAAGACGTCGTGTTGAGCAGCGCGCCATGCGGCAACGCGGCGCGCACCGCCGCGATGTCCGCGGCGACAGCCGAGGACGTGCCGGCACCGGAAAACCGGTACAGCATCTGCGCGGGACCGGCCGAGGCCGAGGCCGACGGGCCCGACGAGAGCGCCGTGATCCCGGACGGCAGCACCCAGGCCTGGGCGGTGTTCGTGACCGAGTCCGCGATGCCGACTACGGTCAGCTTCCGCGAACCGATCGTGATCGTCGACCCGAGGTCGCCGGGCGCGGTCCGGGACAGCACGATCTCGTCGTCGCTGGCCGGCCAGTGGCCGCTGTCCAGGGTGAGGTCGTCAACCGGGCCGCCCGGCGAGGAGCGTCCGGTGATCTGCAGCGGGTTCGACGACGAGCCGGACACGCCGGGGATCGTGATTCCGGCGATGACCGACACCGTGGCGAACGGCCCGGCCGCCGCGGTCACCCCGGCCAGCCGGGTCGTCGCCGCGAGCTGTGCCGGGGTCGCCGCCGAGGTGTCCACGTCAGCGGCGACATCGGCGCCGTGCTGGGCCGCGAACGCGTGATCGAACGGGCTGTGCGCGTCCGACAGCATGCCGAGGGCGAGCGTCGAGGCGGCGGTGGCGGCGAGCACGACCAGGCCGACGATCACCGCCTGCAGCCGCCGGCCGCCCAGCCCGCCCCGGGCCGCCCTAATTATCGGGATCACAGCCGCACCGCGGTGTCGCTGGCGATGCGGCCGTCGGCGATTGAGATTACGCGGCGGGAGTAGCGGGCAGCCAGGTCCGCGTTGTGGGTGACCAGGATCAGCGTCTGGCCCGAACGGTTGAGCGACAGCAGCAGTTCGCCGATCTCCTCGCCGGTCGCGGTGTCCACGGCGCCGGTCGGCTCGTCGGCCAGCAGCACCGCCGGCTTGTTCACCAGCGCCCGGGCGATGGCCACCCGCTGCCGCTCCCCGCCGGACAGCCGCGCCGGGTACGCGTCCCGCCGGTGCCCGATCCGCAGCGTCTCCACCAGGCGCTCGGCGCGCTCCCGGGCCGCTGCTCTGCTGGATTGGCCTGGGCCTCCGGCCACGGCGCGCGCCCCGGCGAGCTGGGCCGGCAGCAGTATGTTGTCCATCACCGTCATGTCGTCGAGCAGGTTGAAGAACTGGAAGATCATTCCGACCTGTCGCCGCCGGAACCGGGCCACCCCCGTCTCGCTGAGCATGTCGACCCGCTCATCGCCGACCCGCACCGCCCCGCGGGTGGGCCGGTCCATCCCCGCGATCATGTTGAGCAGCGTCGACTTGCCGCTGCCGGACGGCCCCATGATGGAGACCGCCTCACCGGCCGCGATCGCCAGGCTCACGTTCGCGACCGCGGGCGCCGCCCCGTTTTCATACTGCTTTGTCACGTTCTCTAGCTGAACCAATGCGTCCATGCCAGGACCGTAGGGCCACGGCCAGGCCCGGCACATCGCTCGCCGGAGCTAAAGCCCGTACCGTGGCTGGCTGATCAAGGAACGGTCCTCATCCCGAGGATGTATGGCATTTACGCCGAACGAACGATGGTTTCACTCCCCGGGACGACCACAATGGTCACATGGCGAGACGTATCGACGCGATTGTCGCCTTCCTGGTCAGGTCCGAGCCTCGACGGCCGCTGTCCCCATGGTCGTTCGCGCTGGACGCGGCCATCGCGGTGGCAGCGACGGTAGCCGTGGTGATGCAGACGATCTCGAAGCACGGAGACACTACGCGACTGCTGACCAAGCTGGTCTGGCTTCCGGTGACCGCCCTCATCGGCGGCACGCGGGAAGTCGTCGGCTACCTCGCCATCTCGGGCGGGCAGTTCGTCGGGCTCACCAAGGGCCTGCCGGGATCGGTGGCGACGCCGCCGGACCCGTCGGTGTCCGTCCTGATTGGCGTCGCGCTGACCGCGGCACCGCTGGCGCTGCGGCGCAGATATCCGCTGGCAACGGTGTGCGTGATCTTCGCGGCAATCATCCTCACCCGCGACTGGGCTCCGCCGATAACGTTCGCGACCGCGGTCTTCGCCGCTTACTCCGCCGTGGCGCACAGCCGGTTCCGTCAGATCGCGCTGGGCTTCGTGCTGACCGGCGCGATCGCCATCACGATGACGTTCCCGAACACCCTGCCGCACTTCTCGGAGCGGTACACGGCGCTGATCGTCGTCATCCCGACCGTTGTCGTGGCGCTCGGCATCCGTGAGCTGCGCCGCCGCCTGGGCGATTCCGCGGCGCGGCTGCGGCGCGCCGCGGAGGAGCAGGAGGCCGCCACCCGGCGCGCCATCGAGGCCGAGCGGGCCCGGATCGCGGCCGAACTGCACGACGTGCTGACGCACAACGTCAGCGTGATGGTGGTGCAGGCCGGCGCGGCCCGCCGGGTCCTGGCCAGTTCCCCCGGCGACGCCGCCCAGGCACTGCTGGCCGTGGAAGGCAGCGGCCGGACCGCGATGGCCGAACTTCGTCATCTGCTCGGCCTGCTCTGCCCGCGCGACGAGGAACCCGCGCTGCGGCCGCAGCCGGGGCTGGCCGGCGTTGACGGGCTGGTCAGCCGGATGCGGTCCGCTGGCCTGGCCACCGAGCTGTCCATCACCGGGAGGCCGCGAGAGCTGTCCCCCGGCCTTGACCTGGCCGCGTATCGCGTCGTGCAGGAAGGGCTGACGAATGTGATACGGCACGCGGGGGAAGCAGTGACGTACGTTCGTGTTGATTGGGGTGAAAAGCTGGAGATAACGGTCACCGACAATGGGACCGGTACCCGCGCGGACCTTGGGTCCGGGCGCGGGCTGATCGGGCTGCGGGAGCGGCTCGCGGTGTACGGCGGCGAGCTGAACGCCGGGCCGCTGCTGGACGGAGGGTGGCGGCTGCGGGCGGTGATCCCGCTGGCCGAAGCCCCGGCCGAGCTGATCGGCGTGCTCGCGTGAGCGAGCCGCCGCGGGTGGTGATCGCGGACGACCAGGCGCTGGTGCGGGGCGGGTTCCGGCTGATCCTCAAGTCGGACGGGATCTCCGTCGTCGCCGAAGTCGCCGATGGGGCGGAGGCGGTCGCGGCCGTGCTCAAGCACCAGCCGGACGTGGTGCTGATGGACATCCGGATGCCGGAGATGGACGGCCTGGAGGCCACCCGGCGGATCGTGGCCTCCGGGGCCTGCTCGGCTGGGGTACGGATCATCATCTTGACGACCTTCGACCTGGATCAGTACGTGTACGCGGCCCTGGCCGCCGGGGCCAGCGGGTTCCTGCTCAAGGACGTGTCGCCCGAGCACCTGGTATCGGCGGTCCGGCTGGTCCGCACCGGCGACGCGCTGCTGGCGCCGTCCATCACCCGCCGGCTGGTGGAGCGGTTCGCGCCGGGTCCGGGGGCGGCCGGCGGGGCGGGTCGGGGTTCGGGTCCGGGTTCGGGTTCGGGTTCGGGTTCGCTGGGGCGGGACGTGTCGGTCCTGACGCCGCGGGAACTGGAGGTGCTCGGGCTGATCGCGCGCGGGCTTTCCAACGCCGAACTGGCCACGACGCTCACCCTCAGCGAAGCCACGGTGAAGACCCACGTGGCCAGGATCTTGACCAAGCTGGGCCTGCGCGACCGGGTCCAGGCCGTGGTTCTCGCCTATGAGAGCGGCCTGGTGACCCCCGGCGCCGAACGCGTCTGACCGGTCTCCCGTTTCGGGCGCGGAGCTGCGACTATGTGGGGATGAGCACTGATGCGTTCCGGGCGGCGCGGGATCTGCTGCTGCGGCACCGCGATTCGTACGATGCGGTGCGGCGGGACTTCACCTGGCCGGAACTGGACGAGTTCAACTGGGCGCTCGACTGGTTCGACGTGATCGCCGCCGAGCATCCGGACCGGGTGGCGCTGCGGATCGTCGACGACAGCGCCGGAGACGACAGCGCCGGAGACGTCGCCATGACCTACCGGGAGATGTCGGAGCGGTCGGGGCAGGTGGCCAGGTGGCTGCGCGGGCTGGGGGTGCGGCGCGGGGACCGGGTGCTGCTGATGCTCGGCAACGTGGCGCCGCTGTGGGAGGTCATCCTGGCCGTGATGAAGCTCGGTGCGGTGATCATCCCGGCTTCGACGCTGCTCCAGCCGGCCGATCTCGCGGACCGGATCGCGCGGGGGGATGTCCGGCATGTGGTGACGGAATCTGGATATGTCCCGAAATTTCGGGATGTGGGGGGTGACTGGACGCGGATCGCTGTCGGATCGGACGCCGGTCCGGAGTGGCATTCGTATGCGGATTCGTACGCGGCGCCTGGTTCGTTCGCGGCGGACGGCGTTACGCGGGCCGGCGACCCGCTGCTGCTGTACTTCACGTCCGGCACCACCGCACAGCCCAAGCTGGTGGGGCACACCCACGCCAGCTACCCGGCCGGGCACCTGTCGACCATGTACTGGATCGGCATCCAGCCCGGTGACGTGCACCTGAACATCTCCTCCCCCGGCTGGGCCAAGCACGCCTGGAGCAACGTGTTCGCGCCATGGAACGCCGGGGCGACGATCCTGGTGCTCAACCAGGCGCGGTTCTCCGCGCCGCGCCTGCTGGCCGCGCTGGGCGACTGCCGGGTGACGACGTTCTGCGCGCCGCCGACCGTATGGCGGATGCTCATCCAGGCCGATCTGGCGGCGGCGGACATGCGGGGGCTCCGTGAGTGCGTGGCGGCCGGTGAGCCGCTCAACCCGGAGGTCATCGAGCAGGTGCGGAAGGCGTGGGGCATCACAGTCCGGGACGGCTTCGGTCAGACCGAGACGACCGCCCAGGTCGGGAACACGCCCGGCTCGGCGGTCCGTCCCGGCTCGATGGGCCGGCCGCTGCCGGGGTACCAGGTGGTGCTGGTCGATCCGGTCACCGGTGCGGTCGGCCGCGACGGCGAGATCTGCCTTGATCTGAGCGCTCGTCCGCTGGGGCTGATGACCGGGTACGTGGATGACCCGACGCTGAATGCGGAGGCGATGCGGGACGGGTACTACCACACCGGCGACGTGGCCAGTTCCGACGAGGACGGATATATCACCTATGTCGGGCGCACGGACGACGTGTTCAAGGCGTCGGACTACCGGATCTCGCCGTTCGAGCTGGAGAGCGTGCTGATCGAGCACGAGGCGGTGGCCGAGGCGGCGGTGGTGCCTTCGCCGGACCCGTTGCGGCTGGCCGTGCCGAAGGCGTATGTGCTGCTGGCCGCCACGGCCGGTGCGCCGTCGGCGGAACTGGCCCGGGACATCATGGCGTTCTGCCGGCAGCGGGTCGCGCCCTACAAGCGGATCCGCCGGATCGAGTTCGCCGACCTGCCCAAGACGATCTCCGGCAAGATCCGCCGCGTGGAGCTTCGCGCCCAGGAAACGTCGTATCGCGGTGCCGACCCGCGCGGCGTGACCGAGTTCTGGGAAGAGGACTTCACCTGGTACTGATCATGTCCGCCAGCCGGGTAGCTGGCGGGCGGGCGGGGTTACAGGTCGGAGGCCGCTACCAGTACCTCTTGGGCGTACGGCAGGGTGAGCCGGTGCCCGGCTTGTGTGCGGAGAGCACTACGGCCGCCGTATGACCTGCTTGCCGCCGCACTGGATGTGCAGCCCACCCGGTTGATATTGGCCTGGCCTGTTTGATCTTGGGTGATCATGCCAGTGGTCTATACGAATACATTTCGTGCTTCTTAAAGTGCTACCATGATAGGCATGAGTGGCGACCGTGTCCGGGAGGGAGGTGAGATTCATGGAACAAGGACCGGTACCAGATGGCGGGAGCACCAGGGACGAGGATGCGATGATCGCCGGGGACGCCGCATGGGACGATGAGCCGCCGTGGCTGGACGAAGAGCTGCCTCCGGACCAGGAAGCGGGAGATGACCGGGACTGGCCCGGTGATGCCGGGGACAGGTGCGGTGAGGCCGTGGCCGCCGAGGCCGGGCGGGACGGGGCGGAGTACGCGGCGGTGACCGCGCGGCTGATCGCGGCCGGGATTGAGACCGCAGTCGCGCACGTGCCCGGCACACCGATGACGCCAGGGATCAAGGCGGGCCCGGCGGGCGGGTTCGGGCAGAGCGAACCCCTCGATACGGCCGAGCCGGTGCCCGCGCTGGCCTGGGCCGCCGATTACGCATCCGGGGACCGGCGCCAGTTCACCGGCGTCTCCGACGACGAGCTGTGCGGCCTGATGGGAGCCCGGCAGCGGCTTGAGTGCCGCCAGGCGTGGGAGAAGCTGATGGCCCTGGCCGAATTCATCCGCCGGCGCCCGGCGCCTGGGTGCAGGCTCACCGGTCCGGGCCCGATGCCGCAGGTGTGGGCGGAAGGGACCGCCGCTGAGATCAGCGTGCAGTTCTCGATCACCCAGCGGGCCGCCGACGGGCTGCTGAGCCTGGCCTGGGATCTCGCCGCGAAACTACCGCTCACCTCCGCCGGGCTCCGAGACGGGATCCTCGACTTGGACAAGACCCGGACCATCGCGGCTCACTGCGCTAACCTGAGCCCGGACGAGGCCCAGCAGGCTGAGCGGATCCTGTTCAGCACCCCGGACATCGACCGCAAGACCCGCACGATGATCCGGGACCGAATCGCCCGCGCCGTCATCGAGGTCAATCCCGAGGCGGCGCGCAAGAACCGGGATGAAGGCGAGCGGGAGCGGCGGATCGAGGTCCAGCCGGAAGTGTCTGGGAACTCGATGATCGCCGGCCGGGAGCTGCCGCCGCTCGCGGTGCTGAGGATGGACCAGAAACTGACCGCGCGGGCCCGTCAGCTCAAACGGCTGGGTGTAACGGGCAACCTCGACGAACTGCGGGTCCTGGCGTTCCTGGAAACCTTCGGCGAAGCCGATCCCGAGGGCGACCTCGCCCGTGCCCAGTCCGTGCGACCCGGCCAGGACGGCGATCCCGCAGACGGCGATCCCGGAAACAGCGGGCACGGACCGCGTCCAGACCGAACCGGCGGCGCGGGTCCGGCAGACGGCGGCGCAGGTTACGCAGACAGCGGGACAGGTCAGGGACGTGGAGTGTGCACCTGCGGTGCCGCGGGCAGCGGGATCGCAGCCGTGGTCCACCTCACCGCCCCGGTGCTCACCCTCACCGAGCTGGCCGGACGTCCCGGCGTGCTCCGTGGTACCGGCCCGATCGACCCGGACCAGGTCCGCGAACTGGCCGACGCGGCCAGCGCGAACCCCAAGACCAGCTACCAGTTCACCATCACCGACCGCGACGGCCGACCCATCGCGCACGCCCGCGGCAAACCCAGAGCAAACGACTTCACACGATCGCGAAAACCCCGCAACTCCGACAAACCTGACCATCCAGCCACCGGGCCGCCCCGGCTCACGCTGGTCGATCCAGGACCGCCCAGCGGACACGGCACCTGGCTCTATGAACATGGCGACCGGGAGATCATTTTCGCGTTCGAGAGCCTCAACGGTGACTGCGACCACCGCCATCAGGCACCAGGACACGACCCTGGCACGCACCTGCGCCATCTGACCGGCGTGCTGCACACCGAATGCACCTTCCCGACCTGCCGCACCCCGCAGCACCGGGCCGACTACGAGCACTCAGCACCCCATGACCAGGGCGGTATCACGTGCCTGTGCACATGCGGGCCGGTCTGCCGCCGCAACCACAAGCACAAGCAAGGCCCAGCCTGGAAGCTCGACGGAACCGGCAAACCCGGATACTTCACGTGGAAGCTACCCAGCGGAAGGACATACCTCAGCGGACCCGACCTCTACCCGATCTAGCGCATAGCAGGCTGAGGATCTGCGTCTAGCACGTGGCAGGAGATCAAGCCGACGCCACGGATCCGGAGTTCCTCGCCTTAAGCGTCTGGGCCTGGCAGATACTGATCCGATGGCAGAGGATTGGTTCGGCGGGTTCAGCCTGGACCGGGTGGACATAGGCGGGGTGGACGCGGGCAGCGTGGGCGGGGTGGTGCTGCGGGTGCGGTCTGGTGGCGCCGGGCCGCCGCTGCTGTTGCTGCACGGTCATCCGCGCACCCATGCGACGTGGCATCGTGTCGCGCCGTTGCTGGCGAGGGAGCACACCGTAGTCTGCCCGGATCTGCGCGGCTATGGCCAGTCATCCAAGCCGCCGAGTGGTGGCACTGGTTCTTCCTCGGCAACCCGGCCGCCGAAGCCGACCGGGTGATCAACGCTGACCCTGACGCCTGGTATCACAGCGACCGTCCCCGCCCGCAGATGGGCCACCCGCGACGACATGGAACGGCTCTATGGCGACCCGGCCGCGGTATGGCGCGGCTGGGCCGACAACGTGACAGGCCTACCCATCGACTCCGGCCTCCACATCGCCGAGCAAGCACCCGCGGAACTGGCCACCGCACTCGCCGCTTTCCTGCGAACCTGACCAGACAGCCATGCCACAGCCGCCAGCTCCAGTAAGCGCGCGCGGGCGCGGGGCAGCAGGAGGGTGGTGAGGGCGGCCACGACCAGGATCGCGGCGTCGACGGCCATGGCCACCTCCATCGCGTGCACGAACGCGGGTCGGGCCGACGGGCCGCCGAGCGCCGGACCGAGGGCTGCGTAGAAGATCGCGCCGACGATGGCGATGCCGCTGGCGATGCCGAACTGCTGGGTGGTGGTGAGGATTCCGGCCGCCGCCCCGGCCCGCTCCGGCTTGATGTGCGCGAGTACCGCGCTGATCAGGGACGGCAGCGCGATGCCCTGCCCGACGCCGATCAGGGCCGTGGCCGGTGCGAGGTCCCAGCCGGTCAGGTGAGCGCCGTAGTGCCGGCCGGTCAGGAACAGGGTCAGCGCGCCCAGCGCGGCGATCAGCGCCCCGAGCGTGATCGACCGTGAGCCGAGCCGGGCGGCGAGCCGCGGGCCGAGGATCGACATCGCGGTGAACGTCGCGGCCAGCGGCAGGTTCTCCACCCCCGCGCGGAACGGCTCCTGGCCCAGGCCCGCCTGGAGCAGCAGGGTCAGCACGAACATGAAGCTGCCGAAGAAGAACGTCAGGCCGAAGTTCACCGCCAGCCCGGCCGAGAACGCCCGGTCGGAGAACAGCGGCAGGTCGAGCAGCGGCTCCCCGCCCCGGCGCGCGAGACGGCGCTCCCAGGCGATGGTCAGGGCCAGCAGCGGCAACGACGAAGCCAGCGACGCCCAGGTCCAGGCCGGCCAGCCTTCGTCCCGGCCGAGAGTGAGCGGGACCAGGGCGAGGGCGAGGGACGCCGACACGCCCAGCGCGCCCAGCGGGTCCAGGCGCGGCCTGCGATGGGCCCAGGCGTGCGGGACCAGCAAGGCGGCGGCGATCAGCGCCAGGATGCCGACCGGCACGTTCACCAGGAAGATGGCCCGCCAGCCGAGGCCAGCTACGTTGAGCGAAAGCAGACCGCCGCCCAGGATCTGGCCGGACACGAACCCGATGCCCATCGTCACGCCGAACCAGGACAGCGCCTTGGGCCGCTCGACGGGCGGGAACGTCGCGGTGATCAGCGCCAGCACCTGCGGCACCATCGCGGCGCCGGTCAGGCCCTGCACCAGCCGGGCGACGACCAGTTCACCGGGAGACTGAGCCAGGCCGCACAGCAGCGACGCGAGGGCGAACGTCACGACGCCGATCATGAACATCCGCCGGTAGCCGAACAGGTCGCCCAGCCGGCCACCGGTCACCATGCCGCTGGCGTACATGAACGCGTAGCCGCCCACGATGAGCTGAAGCGCCGCGTCGCTGACATGCAGGTCGCGCTGCAACGAAGGCGCCGCCACATTGACCGCCCATATGTCAAAACCGGCCATGAACATGGCCATCAGCACGACCGGCAGCATCAGCCATCGCCGCGGATCAGGGCCAGAGGCATCGGGTCCGGAGGCCGGGACTCCAGCGTCA
Source organism: Streptosporangiaceae bacterium (assembly GCA_019245115.1). Lineage (GTDB taxonomy): Bacteria > Actinomycetota > Actinomycetes > Streptosporangiales > Streptosporangiaceae > JAFARZ01. The sequence goes on from JAFARZ010000131.1 coordinate 29,152, forward strand.
CGCGCGGCCACCCGCGAACGGGAATCCAGAGCCCTGGACACAGCGTTTGACATGGAAACCCCCAGTAGTTTGACGTTCATCGAAGTTCGATGACTATCGAACAGTACTATATCTATCGAACTACTCGCAACCTGTTTTATGCTCGGATGTGTGATGGACGACGTAGTCGAGCCCGCGGCGGAGGACTTCCAGCTTCCCCGCATCCTCGCCGCGCTGGCTGACCCGAACCGGCTGGCGGCGGTGCGTTACGTGGCGCACAACGGCGAGTCCTGGTGCGCTCAGGTCATGGAGCAGGCCATGCTCCCGATGACCAAGTCCACGTTCTCCCACCACCTGCGGATCCTGCGCGAGGCCGGTGTGCTGACCAAGCGGATCCAGGGCGCCCGTGGCTATACCAGCCTGCGCAAGGCCGATCTGGACCGCAGGTTCCCCGGCCTGATCGACTCCATCGTCGACGCCGCTATCGACCCTGTTCCTCAGCCGGGCTAGGCGCGCGCAGCCGGGAACCCCATTTCTCCTCAATTCTACCCAGCCGCCACACCAGCATCGCCGCCACCCAGGTGACCACGAACATCCCGACGATCACGAACCCGGCCGTGTTGATATCGAAGCCTCCGGCGAATCCACCGGGCAGCAGGCTCAGCGCCTCGATGCCGCCGATGAAGAAGCAGATGGCCACCGACAGCCCGGTGATGGCGAGGTTGTAGTAGACCTTGCGCACCGGGTTGAAGAACGCCCAGCCGTAGGCCAGGTTCATGAACAGCCCGTCGGTGGTGTCCATCAGCGTCATGCCGGCCATGAACAAGATGGGCAGCGCGAGGATTGCCTGCCAGGCGATGTGCTCCGAGGCGAGGTAGGCGGTGGTGGTGAGCAGCAGCACTTCGGTCGCGGTGTCGAAGCCGAGCCCGAACAGGACCCCCACCGGGTAGATCTTCCACTCGCGATCGATGACCTTCATCCACCGGCCGAAGAACCGGTAGAAGAACCCCCGGTTGTCAAGCTGCCGCTCCAGCTCCGCCTCGTCGTATTCGCCGCGCCGCATGGACCGGAACACCCGGATGATCCCGGCCAGTACCACCAGGTTCATCAGCCCGATGAGGAGCAGGAACACCGAGGACACGACCGTCCCGGCCATGCCGCCGAACTGGTGCAGCGGCGAGCTGGAATGGGTCACGGCGGGCAGCACGGTCTTCTCGGCGACGATGAGGCCGACGCCCATCGCCACCACGATCGTGGAGTGCCCCAGGGAGAAGAAGTACCCGAAACCGAACGGCCGCGGCCGGCCGGTGCCGAGGCGGTCGCCGATCACCTTCCTGGTCGTGTTGTCGATGGCCGCGATGTGGTCGGCATCGAACGCGTGCCGCAGGCCCAGGGTGTACGCGGTCACGCTGAGGCCGACACCGAACAGCTTGTAATGGCCGGGTAGCACGTAGATCACGAAGACCGCGAAGCCCAGCGCGTGCATGGCGGCTATCGAGCCGTACATGGCGAGCAGCCGGATCCGCTCGGTCCGGCTCATCGTCCCGAACGACTGCCGGACGAGCTCCCGCATCCGCGGCGTTCCAGGAGCGCCCACACTGGCACGCTAGCGCAGTTGCAAATAAGTCGCAAATAATACTACTTTGCGGAACTGGCTGGTTACATCGGCGGAGGCCTAACTGGTGACATCAGCGGAGGTGAACCGGGCCCAGGCGAACGCACCGGACAGCACCATGTACACGACGAACGACGCCAGGCCGCGCAGCAGCACCGACGTGTCGGCCGGCGCCCGCAAGATGGAGTCGAAGTCCGCCCACCAGTGGGTCGGCAGGTACGGCCCGACCGCCGCCAGCTGCGGCACATTGTCCACCACCTCGCTGGTCACCACGAGGATCATGACCGCGGCGATCGCGCCGATACCGTGCTCGGTCAGCGTCGAGATGGCCAGCCCGATCGCCCCGAGCGCCGCCATCGCGGCGGCCACGTACAGGGTGACGAGCAGCACCTTGACCAGGCCCGCGCCCAGCGAGACGGTCGCGCCGGACAACAGCGTCACCGGCCCGACCGGAAACAGTATGACGCCGACGACCAGCGCCACCCCGGACACGGTGAACGTGGCGCACAGCGCGAACGTGACGATCGTCGCGTACTTGACCGAAAGCAGCCGGGTCCGCCCGGCCGGCACGGCCAGCAGGTAACGCAGCGTGCCGTAACCCGCCTCGCCCGCGATCGAGTCACCGGCGACGACCGCCACCACGACCGGCAGCACCAGGATGAGCAGGCTGCTCAGCGCGATGAAGGTGAGGAACACCCCGTTGCCGGCCAGCTGGTCGAAGAACGCCGTGCTCGGATTCGGGCCGCCCCCGCTTCGCGAGTGCGGCGCCGCGAGCTTCAGCGCGATCCCGATCAGGACGGGGAACGCCGCCGCGACCCCGAGCAGGGCCAGGTTCCGCTTCCGTCCGAAGACCAGCCTCAGCTCAGAACCAAAAAACCTTATCCAGGAACGAACGGGCGGTGGTGCTTCGCCCAGCGAACGCGCTGCCTGCCCTCCCCCTTCGCTCCGCTCCCGCTCGCGAACAAATCCGACATTTCCGTTATTCAGCACTCTGTCATTCACTGATGGCAAAGCCCTCTCCGGTCAGGCCAACGAAGAGGTCTTCCAGGCTGGGCGCGGCGACGCCGAAGCCGCGCACCCCGATGCCGGCGTGTACCAGCTCGGCGCAGACTCGTTCCGGCTCGGCGTCGCCCAGTATGGCCGAGGCCTCGCCCTCGGCGGTATGCGTGTCGGTGAGCCCCAGCGCGGCCAGCACTTTGGTGGCGCCCTCGGGGTCCGCGGTCCGCACGGTGACCCGGGCCGCGCCGGTCCGGCGCAGTTCCGGCAGCGATCCCTGGAAGACGAGCTTCCCGGTGCGCATCACCCCGACATGGGTGCAGATCTGCTCCACCTCGGCGAGCAGGTGCGACGACACGAACACCGTGGTGCCGTCGGCGGCGATCTTCCGGATGAGCGTCCGCACCTCCCGGGTCCCCTGCGGGTCGAGCCCGTTGGTCGGCTCGTCCAGGATGATCAGCTCACGCGGCCGGAGCAGCCCGGCCGCGATGGCCAGCCGCTGCTTCATGCCCAGCGAGTAGTGCCGGTACCGCTTGCCGGCCGCCGACAGCAGGCCGACCCGGTCCAGGGCTTCGCCGATCCTGGCCTTGGCCGTCCTGGGATCCGCGGTCCGGTCGGCCGCGTCGTAGCGGGCCAGGTTGGCCGCACCGGACAGGAAGGGGTAGAAGGCCGGGCCTTCGACCAGCGAGCCGACCTTGTGCAGCACCCGGGTGGCCTGGTCCGGTATGGGCACGTCAAGCAGGCTCGCGCTGCCGCTGGTCGGGTAGGCCAGGGCGAGCAGCATCCGGATCGTGGTCGTCTTGCCGGAGCCGTTCGGGCCGAGGAACCCGTACACGGAGTTCCGCGGCACGGCCAGGTCGATGTGGTCCACAGCGAGTTGTCCGCCGCGGAACCGTTTCGTCAGGCCCTCGGTGGCGATGGCGGTCACTGGGTGTGTCTAATGTCCGGAAGCCGCCGCATACAGCACGGTCGGGTCGACCGCACCGACGTACACCGAGCCGTTCGTGATTAGTGCCGAGACCAGGCCGGTCCGGATGAGCTGGCCGGTGCCGAACGCGCCGTGCACGGTGCTCGCGGAACCGAGCAGCGCCTGGACAGCCTCGGCCCCTTGGCCGGAACCGCCGGCCGAGGTCAACCCCGAAGACGGCAGCTTGACTACGGTCAGCCAGCCCGATCCGATGACGTTCGTGCCGGGCCCGGCGCCATCTTTGTGCGCGCCCTGGCCGGCGGACATGTTGTCCGTGGTCACCTTGGCGCCGGGCGGCGGGGTGAAGCTGATGTCGGAGGACGACGGCGTGGCGAACGTGACCGAGGTGAAGCCGATGCTGATCGCCGGGCTCTTCGCGTGCCGGGCGAAGACCTCGACGCGCAGCGGCACGTTGTTTTTCGCATCGATCGCGATCTTGACCTGGCCGACGAGGGACCGTCCGTCCTTCGGCGCGAGGACGAGCTCATAGGACGCCTGGCCGGCCACGTACACGTTGCTGTCCACCCTGACGGTGGTGGTGGGCCCGACCGCGGACAGTGCGTCATTCGCCGCCTGCTGCGGCGTGGCCGGAAGTTCGGCCGGTGCCTGGCTGGGGGCCTTCGCCGGGAGGACGAACTTCGTGGCGGTGTCCGGCACGGACTGCCAGAGCCACGCGGTGCTGCCGCTGCGGTACAGGTCGGTCTCGCTCATGCTGCCCGGCAACTCGATGCGGTACTGCTGCGGGCTCGCGTACCAGACCTGGACGGTATGTGATCCGGTAAGCAACGAGACCAATGACGTCGAATTCTGCGTGCCGGGCAGTCGCGGCAGACCGAGCGACGCGGTTTCCATCACGGAGCCGCTCAGCGCCGGGACGTGCGACTGCGCCGCGACGTCAGCCAGCAACTGCGCTGGTGTCCGCGCCGGCAGCGCGGGCGCCGCCTGCGCGGCGGGCATCAGCGCCGCCGCCATGATTCCGCCCGTTACGGCCAGCGCCCCCGCTGGCACCGCCCACCGAGCCTTGCGCGACATCCGATACATCCCCATATCGCCCACAGTACCCGCTGCCCCGCAGACCCGCGTCACCCTGAACGGTGACGTGAATGGGCCATCGTCCTCCCTATGGGGGATGCGGTGGCGGTGCGCCAGGAGACCTCGATGAGGGCACCGCCGAGGGGTGAATCGCCGATGCGCCAGCGGCCGCCGGTGGAGCCGACGATCGAGTCGCCGATCGCGAGGCCGAGACCGGCGCCAGGACCGTTTTCCTCGGCCCGCTGGAAGCGGTCGAACAGGTGAGGACGGGCGGCCTGCGGGATGCCGGGTCCGCTGTCCTCGACGGTCAGGATCAGCCGGTTGCCGTGCGCGCGTACGCTGACGCGCACCCGGCCATCGCGTCCGGCGTACCGGCAGGCGTTGTCCATCAGCACGCCGGCCAGCCGGTCGATCCACTCCGGCGGCGCGCTGATGTGATTGGGTCCGTCAGCTATCTCGACCGCGATGGAGGGACCGACCGCACGGAACCGGTCCGCGCAGGCTTCGGCGAGAGTACCCAGGTCAACGGGCTCGTCGCCGGGCGGCGGCGGCTGGGAGTCGAACCTCGCCAGCCACAGCAGGTCGTCGACCAGGCCGCGCAGCCGTCCGCTCTCGGACTCGATCCTGACCAGGGCCTCACGGTAATCCTCGGCCGTGCGCGACGGGCCGGCGTACGCGGGGCTCAGCGCCACGCCCACCTCGGCCTGGATCACGCTGAGCGGGGTGCGCAGCTCGTGTGAGGCGTCCGCGGTGAACTCGAGCTGCCGGCGCCGGGCCTGCTCGACCGGCGCGAGGGCGCGCAGGCCGACGATCAGCGAGCCACCGAACATCGCCAGCAGCAGCAGGGGCCCGGCGGCGATCGCGCCGTCCAGCAGCAGGTGCTCGGTGTGCAGGTCTCCCGCGCGGCTGAGGCCGGCCACCAGGAACCCGACCGACGTCGGCGTGCTCAGCAGCCGGTACGAGCCGGCCGATCCCAGGGTGGCGGTGAATGGTCCGCCGCCGCCGGACAGGCGGCTCAGCACGTTCTCTGTCAGGTTCGGCGCGCCGGGAGTGCGCTGTGTTACGGAACCACCGGAGCTCACCGACCAGAGGAGGACCGGAAGCTGTCCGGGGTCCACGTCCGGGTCCCCGTCTGAGTAATACCCGCCCGGCCGGCTGGCGACTATGGTCGGATCGTGCCGCGCGGCGCTCAGCCGGTCGTCCAGCCGCCCGTCGGTCTGGCTGGTCAGCCGCCCCGCCGCCACGAAGTAGAGCACGATCGCGCCCAGTACATAGAGGACAGCGATCACCGCGGTCGCCGCGATGGCGACCCGCACCGCCGGACCTCTAGACCGGGGGTTCATGCCGTGTTCTCGCTGGGGACGATCCGGTATCCGACGCCGCGTACGGTCTCGATGCGGGCGCCGGAACCGGCGAGCTTGGCCCGGAGCCGGGCCAAGTGCACGTCTATCGTGTTCGAGCCGAAGGCGTCGGCTTCGTCGTCCCAGACGTGCTGCGCGATAGCGCGGCGGGTGGCGATGCTGGGCGAACGCCGCATCAGGGTCTCCAGGATCCCCAGTTCGGTGACGGTGAGCGTTGGCAGCCGTCCGCCGATGCGAGCTTCACGCGAGACCGGGTCGAACTCCAGGTTCCCGACCACTATGCGGGGAAGCTGGGCCTGTCGCGGCCGGCGTTGCAGCGCGCGCAGCCGGGCCAGCAGTTCGCCGAAGTCGAACGGCTTGACCAGGTAATCGTCGGCACCGGCGTCCAGGCCGGCGATCCGGTCCGCCGGTGTGTCCCGGGCGGTGAGCATGAGGATGGGCACGGCGTGCCCCGGGGTTTCCGGCCCGCCGCGCAACTGCTGGACAAGCTCGAGGCCGGACAAATGTGGCATCCGCCAGTCGACCACCGCCACCTCGTACTCGTAGAACCGGAGATACGAAGCCGCGGTCTTACCGTCGGGCACCAGATCAACGATATAACCCTGCTCGCGCAGTCCTCGGGCGAGCACCTCTCCCAGGGTCTCGTCATCCTCGGCCACCAGCACCCGCACGGGTTGAATTTACCCAGTGTTTTCTGGGGGGTACAGACCAACCCCCCAGACCCTGCGACGCTTCCCACCGTTAGTGTCACCTGCCCGGAAGGGCTCTTTATTCCGGGGGGTACAGACCAACCCCCCGGACCCCCCGGACCGCGACGCTTCCCGCCGTTGGTGTCACCTGCCCGGAAGGCCCTGCGGACCTTCGCGGCCAGGCGACCCGCGAAGCTCGCTTCGCTCGCCGCGGGGGCTACTCGACCCGTGAAGCCACCGTGCACCCGCGAAGCTCGCTTTGCTCGCCGCGGAGCTGGCCGATACGCGCCCTTTGCCCGAGGTGTCCACATCATCAGCCGCCAACGCCGTGGAACTTTGGAGCCCTTCGGAAGGTTGGGCGCCGGAAACCGACGCCCATCCTTCCGCGAGGCTCTTATCTTCCGCGTCCCCACCGACAGCAAACGGACAAATACTCCCGAATCTCGAAATGTCGGGCGCGCTGGGGTGCAGGAAGCGCTGGGGTGCAGGAAGCGCTGGGGTGCAGGAATGCGCTGGGGTGCGGGAATGCGCTGGGGTTGGGGGTAAGCGGGAGATCCGGCGCCAGATTGGGCGGGGGATCAGTTTCAGGATCGTGGCCATGATGGCTAGGCGGGCGGGGACCCAGACTACGTCGCGTTTGCGGGGCAGGGCGTTGGCGGTCGCTATGCCGACGGCTTCGGGGGTGGTGGCCATGGGGGCGGGTGGCATGCCTTCGGTCATGCGGCCGATGACGAATCCGGGGCGGACCAGCAGCACGCGGACTCCGGTGCCATGCAGGGAGTCGGCCAGGCCGCGGGCGAACGCGTCGAGGCCGACCTTGGTCGCGCCGTACACCGGGTTCGCCTTGCGCGGGCGGACGGCCGCGATCGAGGACAGCACCACGATCGTGCCCCGGCCGTGCGCGCGCATGTGCCCGGCCACCGCGAGCAGCGTGCTGACGTGCCCGGTGAAGTTGGTCTCGATCATCGTCGCCGCCTGCTGGACGTCGGCGTCCAGCTGCGGCTGCGGGACCAGGATGCCCGCCGCCGAGATGACCATGTCCAGGCCGCCGTCGGCGAACAGGCCGTCGATCAGCGCCTGATGCGCGGTTGTCGCGGTGGCGTCGAACGGCACCGCGATCACCTGGCAGGGCAGCGTCTTGCCCGCCGCTACGAGCCGGGCTTCGTCCCGGCCGGCCAGGATCACCTCGGAATCCGGCGACAGGCCGAGCGCGGCGACGATGGCCAGGCCGATTTCGCTGGTGCCGCCGAGCAACAGGATCCGCTGCGGACGGGTGGGCAGTATTGACACGGGCATCGCAACCCTCACGCTACATAGAGACCGGTCACGAACAGGGCCAGCCAGCACGTTTCGCAGGCCAGCATCAAACCGTCCCTGGTGATCAGGTCCTCCACCGGGCGGATCGTCCCCTGCCCGGTAAGGATGGCGAACCGGTAGAGCGCCGCATACAGCGGGATCGCGCTGGCAAGATGCCAACTCCGGGACCCCGTGTGCTCACCGGCCGCCCACAGCACATAACAGACGATCATCAGGGCGCCGACCACGTACTGGCTCACCCGCAGCATCCCCGGGCTGTAGGCGCGCATCACCGGCCGGGTGCGGATCGCGGCCGGGCCGAGCGTAACCAGTTCGGTGTAGCGCTTGGCGACCGCGACGAACAAGGCGCCCAGCGAGCACACCAGCAGGAACCAGCCGGAAACCCGCACATGCGTGGCCGCCGCCCCGCCCAGCACGCGCAGCAGGAACCCGGATGCCACGAACATGACCTCAAGCACCGGGATGTGCTTCAGCACCATCGAGTAGAGGAACGAGCTGGCCAGGTACCCGGCCACCGTCGCCGCGAGCAGCGGAGCACCGATCAGGAAGCCGATCACGACCGCCACGGCGACGCAGCAGCCGGCCAGCGCGAGCGCGTGCGTCTTCGGCAGTTCCCCGGCGGCGATGGGCCGGTTGCGCTTGGTCGGATGGGCCCGGTCCCGCTCCACGTCGGCCACGTCGTTGACGAAGTACACCGCAGAGGACGCCGCGGCGAACGCGAGCGCGGCCGCGATGGCGTACACCAGGCCGTCCCGCCGCCCCATGTGGGCGGCGGCCAGCGGCGCGGCGAAGACCAGCAGGTTCTTCGGCCACTGCCGCGGCCTGGTGGTACGGATGGCGCCGGACATCCAGCGGGCGGGCGTGACAGGACGCGATTGCGCCCCATCCGCCACCTGAGCGGCGCTAGCGTGCGTGGTCACCGTGCGTAAACCGCCGTGAAATCGCGGGCCCAGACCGAATAGTAACGATTCGCGGGTGAGGGCTGATCGGGCAGCATCGCGACCGGAGCCGGATCCGTCGGGTGACCGGCCGCGCGGTAGTACTCGAGGGCGGTCCATTCCGGGTTGATGTCCAGCTCCATCGCCTCGACCGCACCGGCGCGCTGGAGCAGGCCCGCGAGCGTCGCCGCGGACAGCTCGGGACCGTAGACGTAGACGATCCGGCCGTCCTTGGTCTGGCCGATGCCGGAACGCCAGACGTAGTACGCGCCGCCGAGGGTTGCCCCGAAGCTGGCCTCCACGTTCTGGTTGATGTTCGGGGCTACCTGGCCGTGATCGATGATCAGCTCGAGGTTCTGGCGCACGCCGCAGACGTTCTTTGTCAGTCCCACGTCACGGCCCCACTGGCCGATCTTGATCGTGCCATTGCAGAAGTACACCATGGATGCGGCCCCGCCGGTGAGCGATCCGCTGGTGCGTCCGTTCAGATAGAAACCGCCGCGCGAGGCGTTCAGCCGGAACCCGCCGTTGAACGTGGCGAGCAGGCCGGTCCGGGTGCCGGGCGTGATCCAGGACTGCGCGCCGCCAAAGCCCGACCCGGGGTCGGTCGAGCCGGGCCGCAGCTGGAACTTGACCAGCCGCTGGTCGAACGAGGCGATCCCTGCCACGTAAGAGGTGTGCACAGAATCCACGCGCATAAACGTGGTATACAGGGCCGGTTCGTTACGCACGGTCTCCTGGAGCCGCCAGACACCCTCACCGGGCAGCGCCGGGCTGGCGAACGGGGTCAGGTTCCTGGGCACGTCCGGCTTGAAGCCGTGCACCTTCTTGAACTTGAGCTTGCTCTGCGGACCGGTCAGCGAGAACTGCGGCTTGCCGCCATTCTTCGGCGGGGTATAGGTCAACTGCTCCATGAGCGTGACGACCGAGCCCAGGTAGTGGTCGCGGGCCCACTCGGCCAGCTTGGCGGACAGGGGCAGGCCGTTGTTAGCGGTGAGCGCCCGGCCGAGCGAGAAAGCCACGAAGCACAAGAAGATGACCACCACGGCAAGGACGGCTCGCACCGTGCGAAGGCGGAAGAAGCGGCGGATGCGCCCCCGTTTGCGGGGATTTCCGGCCCTACCGGACTTGCGGCCACCCGGTCCCGGCGGCGGCCCGGCAGAGCCGTCGTCCTGGCCGGGGATGTCGTAACCCTCGGGGGCGTACGGATCCGGGGCATACCTGTCCTGCTGGTAGTAGGACTCCCAGGGGTCCGGCGGCGCGGCGGGCGCGGCATAGGGCTCGCGTGAGATCGGCATCGTGTAGTCGTCGCCGCGACGGTAGTCCGAGCCGGTCCGCGGGTTCCGGAAGCCGCCGCCGTTGCCGACGGGGTATTGCCCCTGATACGGCGGCCCCTGGTCGGCCTGCGGCTGCTGATACTGCGGCTGCTGATACTGGGGCGGCTGGTACTGAGGACGGCGCGGCGGCCAGGGGGGCGGGGGGGACTCACCGTTACGGGGTCCCCCTGGTCCCGACTGTGGCACTCGCCTACCTCCTCGGTCTGCCTGCGAACCGGAGCAGGTCTACCCGACCAACATGAACTAAACGTGACGCCCAGCCCCCACCGAGCGCAAAGGGTGACGGGCCGTTGAACCGACGCCGTTCCCGATTAAAGAAGATTAGCTTACGGGGCGGGGGTGAGGGGGCAGCGCCGAGCTTTCACCAGCGTCCCCACGGTAGCAGCGCGGCTACAGCCACCGCCGCGAACAGCAGCGTCAGGTAGGCGATGGACAGGTGAAACAGCCGCATCGGGGCTGGCTTGCTGGTGGTCTGGACCTGTGCGTTGAGGCGGTGCGCCTCGACCATGAACCAGACCCCGAGGCCGCCCGCGGCCACGCCGTAGATCCAGCCGGCCCATGGCGCCAGAGCCAGGGTGGCGGCGACCATCGCGTAGGAGTACCAGAGGATCTTCCTGGCCACGGCGGCAGGAGAGGCCACGACCGGAAGCATCGGCACGTTGGCGGCCGCATAATCCTTACGAAATTTCATGGCCAGCGCCCAGAAGTGCGGCGGCGTCCACAAGAAGATGACCGCGAACAGGATCAGGGCGGGGGTGCTCACCGTGCCGGTGACAGCCGCCCAGCCCACCAGGACGGGAAAGCAGCCAGCCGCGCCGCCGATCACGATGTTCGACGGGCTGCGACGCTTCAGCAGCAGTGTGTAAACGAAGATGTAGAACAAGATCGCGGTATCGGCCAGCGCGGCGGCGAGCCAGTTCGCCATCAGGCCGAGCAGCAGCGTCGCCCCGGCGCCGAGCAGGATTCCCCAAGCCAGGGCCTCGGCCGGCTTGATCGTGCCCTTGCCGTTCACGACCAGCGGGCGGCGTTTTGTTCGGTTCATCACCGCGTCGATATCGCGGTCTATGTAGCAGTTGATGGTGTTCGCGCTGCCGGCCGCCAGCGTGCCGCCGACCAGCGTGACCAGAATCAGCTTGATCGACGGCAGGCCGCGCTGGGCCAGCAGCATGGTCGGGACGGTGGTGACCAGGAGCAGTTCAATGATGCGTGGCTTGGTCAGCGCGACCAGCCCGCGGAGCACCACGCGCGGCGGGCGTCGCCCGCCACCGGATGATCCCGGCTCGCCCAGTCTGGGAAGGGCCGCGGCAGAGGTCACTCGCCAGCCCCAGCCGTCTTGGTGTCACCGTCGGCCTTCGGCTGCCCCGGCGTGTTGGTGTGGGACATCGGCTGCGGCTGGCGCGGACCGCGGCGGCCCGGCACGATCTCGGGTTTGGTGTACAGCACGTACAGCGCCGCGGCGACCGCGATGAACAAGATCATCGGGAAGACGAACGTGAGCATCGACCCGCCGAAGCTCCACGCGCTGCTGTTGCCGTCCACCGCAACCTTCTTCCTCTTCAGTCTTTACCCAGGGGGCTGGCTTTACCCGCGGGGTGAGTGCGGGGTTCCCGACACTTACTACGACAGAGCGTAGAACATCAACCAGAACAGCAATGCCACCAGGGCCAGGTAATTCCAGACGGTAGCGAAGGCGCTGAGGGAAGCCTGGAACCGCTGCACCGAGAACGTCTCAGTGTACGTCGGCGGCTGCTCGACGAATGAGATGGCCGGGATGAACCTGGACCGGGCGAGCAGAATCTCCAGCCAGAGCAGGCCCGACAACACGATCACGATGAACACCGGGTAGAAGCCCGTAAAGACGCTCGAATAGCCGGAAGCACCGGGTCCGAAGGGCAGATACAGCAGTTCGCCGATCTGCAGCCCGACCGCGGTCAGGCCGAGGACCATCGCGATGAGTCCGCCGAGTTGCCAGGTCCGCTTGTTCCCGGCCTTGATCCGCTGGAGTGCGTAGTAATGCACGCCAGCGCTGGACAACAGGAGCAGCATGATGATCGCGCCGAGCCAGCCGTTCGGATGGTGGAAGCCAGAGCCCTTCCAATGGCCCTCGGAGTTGAGCGAGCGCAGATAGAAATAGGCGAAGGCGAACGAGCCGAACAAGAACGTCAGGCCGCCCACGGCCAGGCGCGCGCCGGTCCAGGCCGCGTTGAGCGCGGATTCGTGGTAGTAGCCATCGTCTTCGGCGGCCAGCGCGGCCGCGGCTGGCGTGAGGGCGGCCGCGGCTGGCCGGGGGGCGGCGGAATCGGCCATGATCTATGCCTCCGTTCCTGCGCCTGCGCTGCTTGGTGTTCCTGGCGTTCTTGGTGCTTGTGGTGCTTGTGGTGCTTGTGGTGCTTGTGGTGCGGCGCCGGCGTACGCCCCGGCGATGACGCCGGGGGGCGGGTTCAGGTCCGCCACCGGCAGCGCGTTCGGAATGCCGTAGTCGTAGGGGCTGGCCAGGATCACCGGAACCCGGCTGAAGTTCTCCGGTGGCGGAGGCGACGACAGCTGCCATTCCAGGCTGCGCGAGCGCCACGGGTTGCCGACCTCGCGTTCCCGCCAGAACAGCGTGGACATCACGAAGTTGAACAGGAAGATGAGGATCGACCCGCCCAGGCAGAACGCCGAGATACTGACCCAGTCGTTGAGCGTTTCCAGGTTCCTGGCGTACTCGAACACCCGGCGCGGCATGCCCATCAGGCCGAGCGCGAACAACGGCAGGAACGTGGTGTTGAAGAAGATGAACATGGTCCAGAAGTGGATCCGGCCCAGCTTCTCGTTCAGCTTGATCCCGGTCATCTTCGGCAGCCAGTAGTAGACGCCCGCCATGAACGCGAAGATCAGTCCGCCCATGATCGTGTAGTGGAAGTGCGCCATCACGAAGAAGGAGCCATGCTCGGTGGTGTCGGCGGGCACGTCGGACAGGAACACGCCGCTGATGCCGCCGATCAGGAAGTTGAAGTAGAAAGCCAGCGCGAACAGCATCGGGATGGAGAACCTGATCTTCGCCTTCCAGAACGTCCCCATGCCGACCAGGAAGATGAACCCGGTGGGAATGGAGATGAGCTCGGTGGTGAGCATGAACAGCGGGCGCATGTCCGGGTTGATGCCGCTGTCGAACAGGTGGTGCTGCCAGACGAAGAAGCTGAGTATGCCGACGCCGAGCATGCCGGCCGCGGCGATCTTGTAGCCGAACAGGGGCTTGCGGCAGAACACGCTCACCACCTCGGCAATAATGCCGAAGCCGGGCAGCGCCAGGATGTACACCTCGGGATGGCCGAAGAACCAGAACAGGTCCTCGTACAAGAAGCTGCTGCCGCCCAGCTGGTTGGTGAAGAACGCGGTCTGGAAGGTCCGGTCCATCAGGCCCATGAAGCACGCCCCGACCAGCACGGGAACGCTGAGGACCTGAAGGAACGAGACCGTGAACATGGACCAGACGAACATGGGCATCCGGCTCCAGCGCATGCCCGGCGCCCGGTAGTTGATGACCGTGACGATCATGTTGAAGCCGGCCAGGATCATCGATATGCCCATCAGGCCGAACGCGAAGTAGTAGGCGTCCATACCCTGCTTGGCCTGCGTGGCCAGCGGCTCGTAACCGGTCCACCCGGTCGGGAACCCGCCGAACAACATCCCGGACAGCAGGATCACGTACGCGGCCGGGGTGAGCCAGAAACCGAGCGCCTCCAGCCGCGGGAACGCCACCCGCTTCGACCCGATCAGCAGCGGCCCGAAGTACTGCCCGAACGGCCCGAGGATGACCGAAGACATCATCATCATCATCATGGTGCCGTGCTCGCCGACCACCATCAGGTACTGGTTCGCGCCGATCAGATGGTAGCTGGGGCTCAGCAGCTCACTGCGGATCGCCATCGCGAACAGTCCGCCGGTGAGGAAGTAGCCGATCATGCCGAACAGGTACTGGATGCCCACGACCTTGTGATCGAGGGTGTACCTGAAATATTTCCCCAGACCAGGCTCCACGCTGCTCAGGTGGGTGTCCGGGGGCCGCTGCCTGCCCAGCACCAGCCAGAACAAGTCGTTGAACACGCCGAGGCCTATCAGCCATCCCAGCACGCCAAGGGCGTAACCGAGAACGATCGGCACGTCGTTGGCGTCGGAGTGCACGTTCTGCTGGTAGCCGCTGGACAGGAAGTTGCCGAGCAGGTGGCCGAGGATGTAACCGACCGCCGCGAGGATCACGCCGGTGTGGATTCCGGGGCGCAGCCAGTACGACCTGAAGCCCGCCCAGTCCCGCGGGCCGCGGCCCGTCGGCTCCGCCAGTTCCGACTGTATCTCTATGGCCATCTTCGTTACCTCTTCGTGCCTGGCGTCATGGGGTCACCGGGTCGTTGGGCGGGTAATACAGGCCGGCCGCACCGGTGATCTGGTTGATGTTGACCAGGTTCTTGCCCAGCTGAGGAATCACCGTGGGGTCGTAGGTGAGTGCGTATGACGGCAACGCGGACAGCACGCCGTCGGACTGCTCCTTGGACTGCATACCGGCCGCCCAGGACTGGAAGTCCGTCGGGGAGACGACCCTGCCGTAGTTGTACATGGCGCCGTGCCAGATGCCGCACAGTTCGTTGCAGCGGACGGTGAAGCCGCCGAGTTGCTTGGCGGTGGTGTACGCGACGTTGTCCACCTGCGGGTTGGCATCGGCCTTCACGCCGAGCTGGTAAGCCCAGAAGCTGTGGATCACGTCGAGCGACGTCACGTGGAAGGTGATCGGCATGTTGAGCGGCAGCACGAGTTCGGCGGACTCCATCCCGCCGAACTGCGGATAGCGGTAGGTCCAGTCCCACTGCTGCCCGATCGCCTGGACCTGGAGCATGTCGTTGCCGCCCGGGGACCAGGCTGCGGTTTCCTTGCCGGCCAGCTTCCAGACCGGCGACGGCCCTTCGCCGGCGCCCGCACCGGCCGGGCCGATCAGCTCCACCGTGCCGAAGACCGCGAGGAAGAGGACGATGGCCGACGTGCCAGCGATCCAGGCGACCTGGACCTTGGTGTTGCCGTAGATCGGCTCGCCGTCACCGTCATCGTCCGGCTTGGCCCGCCAGACCACGATCGAGTAGATGAAGTACAGGAGCACGGCGATGACGACCGGCGCGGCCGCTACTGCCAGGACCGCGATGTCGAATTGCTGGTGCTTGGCGGAGTCGGACATGTCGCCTGGCGGGAGGTGCGGGTACCAGACCAGCCAGATGAGCAGATCGGCGGCCAGCGCCAGGACGAACCAGATGGCGAAGATCCGCAGGCCATGCCGCGGCTCGGCGGGCGGCTGAGCGGCCTGGGTGGCCTGAGCGGCCGTCATGAGTTCACCACGTCCATTTCGCCGGTCATGTAGCCCTCGGTCTGCATCGGCCCGCTGTTGCCGTCGAGGTATCCGCCGCCGCACGGCACCAGGCACTGCCAGCGGAAGACCCCGCCATGGCTGGGCGCCATGAAGCTGAACGTCTCCACCGCGTACGGGTTGCCGCTCGGCGTGCACGGCGAGGAACTGCACAGGTCTTTGACGGAAAGGTTGGCGTTGGGCGACGCGACGGGGACGTAGATGCCCATGGCCGGGATCGCGAACGTGTGCGCCACGTTGCAGTCGGACCAGGAGTTGATCACCGACAGGGTCTTCCCGGACACGTACTTCTTGCCGTGCTGGTCGAACTGCGAGACGGTCACCGTGTTGCCGATAGTGCCCAGGACCTGACTGAAGTAGTTGTTCCGCAGCGGCGTGCAGCCGTCGTATCCGTAGATGGTGACGTTGACCTTCGTGTTGGCCGGGATGGAGAACAGCGTGGTGTGCACCCAGTTCTTGGTGCTCGGGTCCTGCACGTAATAGCTCACCCAGTTGGGCTTGCTGGAGGAGTCGTTTTGCGGATCCTCCTGCAACATGACGTTGACCTGGCCATTCGAGGCCGTGTAGTGGACGGTCGTCAGAGCACTCTCGGCGCCGATGTAGTACAGGGCGACGAAGATTCCCAACCCGACCACTGCGGCGACGGCGACCAGCAGGGCTGCTGCCCGGGCTGGCACAGACACCAGATCACCACCTCGCTTCGTAGCATCGCTTTGCGGCTATGCGGCTATGCGTTACGCGCGCAAGTTCGATTCCGGCCGTGCTGCCATTTGCGCTGCAGGCCGGTACCTACTGGGGTAGATGATGGAATCGCTGGTATCACAAGGCAACACTTGACGCCCCAAATGACGAAATTGTCATGCAGGGGCTTTCGTTAAGCGTGGATCTGTACGCTCTGACCTGCGATGATGACGCCTGGTGAGCAGACTTGGCTCGCCAGCAATCGTTTGCTAGGCGAAGCTTCTGGGAGTGGGCTCGCTGTACGATGACCGTGCATGGAGGACTTATGACGGCACAGCTGGCGCCGCCGACCCCTACCGGGCGTACCGGATGGCCGGTGCTGCGCACCCCCAAGTGGATGTGGGCTGGCGCCGCCGTTCTCGTTATCGGCCTGGTACTCGCCGCGCTGCCGCACCGCCCGTCCACGTCGGAGCGCGTGGCGGACCTGCGCGGAGTGGTCCACGACCTGACGACCGACATCGAGTCGTGCGCGGGCGGAGTCACCGACTCGCTCACCGCGCTGCGTGAAATCCAGGCCGGCCAGAGCAACGACGTCAACACCGCGGTCAAGATAGCCAACCTGGCCGCGGCGAACTGCTCGCCCGCCAACAACATGCAGATGGACGACCTGGTCCAGTACCAGGTGCCCGAATCACTGGCTTCGTTCCATCTGGAGACGGCGGTAAACGACCTCGTCACCTGGGCCTTCCCGCTCGCGCAGCGGGTGCAGGCCGACGTCGCCAGCGTGGTGACGGCGCATACGCCTTCCGCGATCGCGGCGGCTACCGCGCAGTTGCGGCGGGACGAGCGGGCGCTGGACGCCCAGCGCGCCCAGATCGACACGAAGTTCGCTTCCGCCAGCCGCGCGCTTTCCGCCAACGTGTCCCCGCCGCCCCTCCCGAGCTGAGCAAGGGGCCGCGGTCCGGCGCGCCGCGGCCAGGCGCGGTCTGGGCGCTCCGCGGGCTTGCCCGGCGCGCATGCCCGGCGCGTGCTTGACCTGCTCGTTGCCTGGCCCTGGCCCTGGCCCTGGCCGTGACGGCCCTTGCCCCGGTCGTCGCAACTCTGGCACCGCTGGTAACGCTACACATGTTCGTGTGGCGGAGAGCCCCTTTCACGTCCAGTATGTGACGGTTTGTGGGACGGTCCGCCACACGAACAACCGTAGCGATACAACTGTAGCCTTAACGGTCGCGCACGACCGGAGGCTCCCGCAGACCGGACGTTCCCCGAGACCGGAGGTTCCCGCAGACCGGACGTTCCTTGAGACCGGACGTTCCCGGAAACTGGAGGTTCCCGCACGACTGGAGGTTCCCGGAGACCGGAGGTTTCCGGCCGAAGGGATCGCGCCCACCTGATCGCGGGGCTCGATGTACTTTCCGCTGGCCGAGCGTTGTGATCCATGTGCTCATTGTGACAGGAAATACAAATGTCCCACTTCCGGGCGGTTACATGCCGTTCCTGCTGTCACAGGAGCAGCGCCAGAACTGGCCTAAGGGGCACTTCACCAGGCAGAATGGTCGTGCATGTCAGATCAAAGGGGCATATGATGCCTCTGGGGTGTTTGTACAGAACGTTTAAGGTATTCGTTTAGGGTTGCAATCGTTTGTGTGACGGAGCCGTAACAATCCGCCTAGTTGTTACATGCCACTTGACCCGCTTCACGCTTCACGTGGAGCATCACATCAATGGGTGCTTTTCCACCATTGCCCTAACACGGCATGGCTGGACGCGGTTCAGTGGCCAATGGACGCACGAGCCCTGAGCCGCGCGGTAAGGACCGAGGTAGCGAACATGACGTCGCAGGAAGGCGCAGCTCAGGCCACCTACGCAAAGACCATCGAGGGTGCCGCCTCGCGGGTGCTGGTAGTCGATGATGAGCCCGGTATAAGAGCCTTCATAGGCCGCGCGCTCAACGCTGCCAGCTACGCCACTGATTTCGCCGCCACTGGAGCAGACGCGCTGCGACTGGCCACGACCGGCCATTACGACCTGATCATCTTGGACCTCGTCATGCCTGACATGTCCGGGCAGGAGGTGCTGGAACGCCTTCTCGTCGCCCGGCCGGACCAGGCGGTCATGGTGCTGTCGTGTCTGGCGGACGTGGCGTCCAAGGTCGATTGCCTCGAACGCGGCGCGCAAGACTACCTGACCAAACCATTCTCGCTCGCCGAACTGCTGGCCAGGGTGCGGGTCCGGCTGCGCGGGGAGCATGGCCATTCCGAATCCCCCTCGGGGGAGTTCATCCGTGCTGGAGGGCTCACCTTGGATGTGGGTCGGCTGGTCGCCGATGTGGGACAGGGGCCGGTTCCGCTGACCCGGCTGGAATTCCTGCTACTACGCGAACTGGCCGAGCATGTCGGCCAGTCCGTCCCCAAGGAGAAGCTGCTGGCGACCGTCTGGGGCTATGACTTCGACCCTGGCTCAAATGTCGTCGACGTGTGCGTGCGGCGGCTGCGGTCGAAATTGGGGTTTGGCCTGATCAAGACGGTGCGCGGTGAAGGCTACCAGCTCGCTGGCTGATCACGGCCGGATGGTCGCCCGGCGGGCGACCGCTCGGTTCATCGCGCTCGGCCGGCTCACGTTGCGGCTGCGGTGGCCATACAAGCCGGGCTGGCTGGACGTCAGCTGGGCTGTCTTCTCGGCGCTGAACCTCGTCGCCATCTTGAAATTCGCCGACTGGGAGACGGTCCCATTCCACTTCATCTGGATCAGCTTCACCCTGCTGTATGGGTTCCGGACCTGGGCGGCCAAGCCGACCATGTGGGTGCTCGGCGCGGTCATGGTCGCGACGGGCGCGGGCATCGGGCTCGATGTCGCGCGACACACCGAGGCGCCAGCCGAGCTGACCGAGGTGCCACTGATGGCGGCGATGTTCGTCGCGATGGTATGGCATGCTCGACGCAAGCTCGCGGCCGAACAGGAATCCCTGCGGGTGAGCGAAGAGAACGCGCGCCTGCTCGCTACCCAGCGCCGGTTCCTCCAGGATGCCTCCCATCAGCTCCGCACGCCTATCACCATCGCCCTCGGGCACGCCGAGCTGCTGGCCAGCGATCTGCCCGGCCAGCAGGAAGGCCAGGACCTCCAGGTGATCCTGGGTGAGCTCATGCGCCTGCGGCGGATCTCCGAGCGACTGCTCGTTATCGCGGCGGCCGAGGATCCGGAGTTCCTGCACCCAGAGCCGGTCGCGCTGGACAGCTTCGTCATGGACGTGCTGCGCCGATGGCGACCGACCGCCAACCGGCGCTGGCAACTCGGCAGGCTGGACAAAGTCACCGTCCAGGCGGACCGGGAACGGCTCGGCCTGGCCATCGACGCGCTGCTGGAAAACGCCGTACGGCATACCGGGGAAGGAGATGCCATAAAGCTGTCGGTCACCGCCGGGGCGGAAGTCCGGCTGACCGTAGCCGACGGTGGATCCGGCATTCCGGCCGAACTGGTACCGCATGTGTTCGACCGGTTCCGCATCGGGGACAGCCGCCACCCCCGCGGCACCGGGCTCGGGCTCGCGCTGGTTCGCGCCGTCGCCCGGGCGCATGGCGGCGAGGTGCTGGTCCGCAGCTGGCCCGGACAAGGCAGCGACTTCGAGCTGCTGTTGCCGTCACCCACCGGATCGCGGCCGGTAGCCTCGACGGAAGCTGAAGCAGCTGTACTGGCCCGGGGGGACGACTCCCCCGGTTCCGGCCGGCGGGGGGAGGTGGGAGCCGATCGTGCGAGAGCTAACGTGGAAAGCGGCCTTCGGCGAGGTATGCCGGGCCGCGGCTAAACACAAGCTTGCCTCCGCCCTGATCGCTGTCCTGGCTCTGGGATCGCTGGCTGGTATCGCCTGGGCCGGGACCAGTTCCGGCGGCTCTGAGGGTTCCGGGGCGGCCGCGACCGCAGGTGGAGCCGGCGCTGTCCGCCCGGCCGGGGATCCGCCCGCGGCCACGTTCAGCCTGCCGTTGCTGAGCAGTTCCGGAGTGAGCGCCCAGCGCGTCTCATTGGCCTCGTACTCAGGCAAGCCACTGATCGTGAACTTCTTCGCGTCCTGGTGCCCGCCATGCAAGACGGAGACGCCGTTGCTCGCCAGGTTCTACCGCGGCGAACACGGCAAGGTGGCGCTGGTCGGGCTGGATGTGAACGATACGGTCGCGAACGCGCTGAAGTTCACCGGTGCCGATGGGGTCACCTATCCGGTGGGCTGGGATCCGAACGTCGTCGCCGCTAACGCCTACCAGGTAATCGCTCTACCGCAGACCTTCTTCCTCGACGCCCGGCACCGGGTCGTGTACCGCGTATTCGGCGCGGTGACGCAGGCCGATCTCAGCGAAGGTATCGCGCTAGCCAAGGCATCGCGCTAGCCAACGGGAGAGGTTAGTACGAGGACTCTTTGCGTGACTTGCTGACTGAGCCGATGGCACCGGTCAGGCCGAATACGGCGCCGCCGTGCCACAGGCCGCTGAGGATGCCATGGAGCATGCCGCCGCCGGTAACGACGCTCAGCACGAGTGCGATCGCCGCGGCCGCGACCGCGGGCAGGATGGCAAAGCGCCACGGGTTGCTGCGGGCCCAGCGGGCCGCTCGGCCCCCCTTCGCCCGCCACAGCGCACCCGCCGCGGCCACCACGAAGAACACCGCCGCGCCGGCGGACACTGAGCCACTCAGGGCCGCCACGCCAAGCGTATTACCGATGACATGCAGGCCGAGATCGCCCGCCGCGACCACGCCGCCGGTTACCGCCGCGGATCCCCACGGAGCACCGGACATCGCCGCGCTCGAGATGGACATCTCCTCACGCCGGGAAAGATCTTGATCACTAGGGGCGGACATCCAAATCCCTCCGAGCAGCAAAGCACGATATTCACGTCATATCGCGTCTTGGGGTTCAGAGTACCATGCGATTCCGCAAGTTCCCGGCATGTCTTCGCCGCGTGTTTCCTGAACGTGGTTCATGGGCGAACCGTGGTTTAGGTCCTCCAGCACGCTTGATCTGCCTCCGGGGCGGGAAATCTTAGCTGCGAGGGGCTGCTTCCGGGCGAAGGCAATGGAGATGTACGAGGACGACAGCGCATGCCCGCCGCCACCACGACGGGCGAGGGGGCTGCTGATCTACTCCGTTGTGGCGATCCTTGCCGCGTCGGCCGGTGTCGGCACGACGCTCGCCGTGCACCAGGCCGGGACGCCTTCGCGTGCCCTGGCCGCGACGCAGGCTCCCGTCCGGATGAACGACGCGGTCGTGTACGACAAGGTAGAGCCGGGCGTGGTCGACGTCAGCGCCAACCTCGAGTACCTGGATGAGACGGCGGAGGGCACGGGCTTTGTCATCGACGCGGCCGCCGGCCTCGTGCTGACCAACAACCACGTCATCGATGGTGCCACCAGCGTGCTGGTCACACCGGTTACGTCCGGCAAGGCTTACCCGGCGGCGGTGGTCGGCTACGACTTGAAAGACGACATCGCCGTATTGCGGATCGCCCGCGTGGCCGGACTCAAGGCGGTCACCACCGGGGACTCGGACGCTCTGACCATCGGCACCCAGGTGCTCGCCCTCGGAAACGAGGCCGGACAGGGTGGGGCACCGACCTTGGCGCCCGGCGTCGTCAGCAGCACGGGCCGGAGCATCGTGGCCAGCGATCAGAGTTCGGGCCTGACCGAGACCCTATACAACATGCTTCAGACCAGCGCGGACATCAGGCCTGGCGACTCCGGTGGCCCGCTTGCCAATGCGGCGGGGCAGGTCATCGGGATCGACACGGCAGCCGGCAGCGGCGGCCCGGGGATGAACTTCGCCGGGTATGCCATCCCGATCAACAGGGCGCTGTCGGTGGCCCGCCAAATCGCCGCCGGACACCCCAGCTCGGCCATCCAGGTGGGCATGCCCGCGTTCCTGGGGGTACTACTGCCGGACAGCGCCAGCACCAGCCCGGTGAAGCAAGCCGACCAGCAAGGAAGGCAACGAAAGCCACGCACCAGGACAGCGAGCAGCGGCGAATGCCTGACCGGTGACGCCGCCTCGTACACCGCCGCGCCAGCGGTCATCGCGCCGGCTATCACCGGCGCGCTGGTTGACGGGATCGTCTGCGGAACCCCGGCCACGCGGGTGGGGCTCGTCGCCGGGGATGTCATCACGAGTTTCGGCGGGCAGGCCGTCACCTCGGGTCGTTCCCTGTCCGCCATGCTGGACCGCGACCGGCCCGGCGATCAGAGCATGCTGACCTGGGTGGGAATCGATGGAGCCAGGCACTCGGCGGGTGTCATCCTGAGCACCGGCCCAGCCGGATAGGTAATCAGAGGAAGCATTCAGCTTTCCCTCAGATTGACCAGTCTCGGTAGACAGCCGCGTACTCTGGTCACGTCGAGGGCGAGGATGATGCACAACGAGAACGAACAAGAGGGTCAGCCGGAACAGTACGTCAGCCCGTGGGCGCCGCGCCCGGATGGGGCCGGGGAAGCGAGCGGCCCGAGATCCGGGAGCAGGGACAACGACACAGACGCCGAGGAGACGCTCCCGTCGTACTACGCCAGCTACTATCCCCCGCAGCCCTCGTCCCCCGGCCTCGACCTCCCGGGTCCCGACCGCGAAAGCCCTGCTTCCAACCGCGGAAGCCCGGCTCCCGACCGCGAAAGTTACGACCGCGGCACCGCCTCCTACGACACCGCCTTCTACGACACCGCCTCTTACGGGTACGGTGCGCCGCCCCCGCCACGGGCCCGGCGCGGCGGCCGGCTGCTGATCTATCTCGCGGTCGCCGCCGTCGCGGCGAGCATCGGCGCGGGCGCCACCGTGGCCATCAACCAGAACAGCCCCGCCTCATCCACCGGCGTGTCCGCCCACAACATCCCCGCGCAGCACAACAACGCGCCGGGCAGCGGCAGCCGCGCCGGACTGAACCAGGCATCCGTCGAGAACAAGGTCGATCCCGGTCTCGTCGACATCGTCTCCACCTTGAAGTACAACAGCGAGACCGCCGAAGGCACCGGCATGATCGTGTCTTCCGACGGACTCGTTCTCACCAACAACCACGTCATCGATCAGTCCACGAGCATCACCGTTATCCGGGTCGACGGCGGGCGGAACTACCAGGCGAAGGTCCTCGGATACGATTCGAGCGGCGACATCGCGCTGCTCAAGCTGGAAGATGCCGCCCACCTGCCGACGGTCAGCCTCGGCAACTCTGATCAGCTCAGCGTCGGCACCGCGGTACTCGCCCTCGGCAACGCCCAGGGACGCGGCGGAGCGACCCCCGCCCCCGGGATCATCAGCGGGCTCGGCCGTTCCATCAAGGCCAGCGATCAGGGATCCGGCGGGACCGAGAATCTGCACAACATGCTTCAGACCAGCGCGCAGATCCAGCAAGGTGATTCCGGCGGGGCGCTGGCGAACAGAGCGGGCCAGGTCGTCGGCATGATCACCGCGGCCAACACGACATCCGGTGCGCCCGGAACCACGACCGGCTTCGCCATCCCGATCAATACCGCGCTGACCATCGCGCGGCAGGTCGCCGACGGAACGGCCAGCTCGACCGTCTACATCGGTACTCCGGGCTTCCTCGGCGTGGTGCTACCGCAGAGCTCCAGCGCGGACCCCCGGCAGCAAGCCAGCGACGAACAGCAATACCTCGCGCAGCACGGAGATCCCGGTGGGTCCGGGGAGCCAAGTGGCGAATGCATCGAGAACGACACGCAGACCGCCGCCCCTGACCGGGTCGCGCCGGCGCGGGCGGGCGTGCTGATCGTCTCGACCTTCTGCGCCACGGCAGTGAACGACGCGGGCCTGGTCCCCGGTGACGTGATCACGTCGGTCAATGGCCGGGCGGTCACCAACCCCGCGTCACTGGAGAGCCTGATGAACGGCTACCATCCGGGCAACTCAGTCTCCATCGGCTGGGAAGACCTCAGCGGCGGCATGCACGTCAGCCCGATCACGCTGAGATCCGGCCCGGTGCGCTGACAGCGCCCGTCAGCCACTGCCTGAGACGCTCCTCGCACTCCGCGATCTCGGCGATCTCCACGTACTCCCCGGCCGAGTGCGCGACCTCGGAATTGCCCGGGCCGTAGTTCACCGCCGGGATGCCTAGCTCCGCGAACCTCGCCACGTCGGTCCAGCCGAGCTTGGCGCGCGGGGCTCCGCCCACCGCCGCCGCGAACGCCGCGGCCGCTGGGTCGGAAAGCCCCGGCCGGGCGGGCGGTGAGATGTCGACCACCGTCACCGGCCACTGCGCGAACAGCGAGCGTACGTACTCCTGCGCCTCGGCCGCACTCCGGTCCGGCGCGAACCGGTAGTTCACGGTGATCACGCATTCGTCGGGCACCACGTTGCCGGCGATCCCGCCGGAGATGCCGACCGCGTTCAGTCCCTCCCGGAATGTCAGCCCGTCCACCACCGGCTGCCTTGGCTCATACTCGCGAAGGACGTCCAGCACCGCACCGGCCGAGTGAATGGCGTTGATCCCCATCCACGATCTGGCGGAGTGCGCCCGCCGCCCCGGTACCGTCACGGCGATCCTCAGCGATCCCTGGCATCCGCCTTCGATCCGAGCCGCCGTCGGTTCCAGCAGGATGGCGAAGTCCCCGGCCAGCACCTCCGGGCTGACCCGGCTCAGCCGGCCGAGCCCGTTGCGCGCGGCCTCGACCTCTTCGCAGTCGTAGAACACGTATGTGACATCGTGCACCGGCTCGGGCACCGTGGCGGCCAGCCGCAACTGCACCGCCACTCCGGACTTCATGTCGGTCGACCCGCAGCCGTACAGCCGGCCGTCCGACAGCCGCGAGGGCAGGTTGTCCGCCACCGGGACCGTGTCGACGTGCCCGGCCAGGATCACCCGTCGCTCCCGGCCAAGGGATGTACGGGCGACCACCGTATTGCCGTCCCGGTGCAGGCTCAGCCAGGGCAGTTCGCTCAGCGCCGCCGCGATGGCGTCGGTCAGCCGCTCCTCCGAGCCGCTGACCGAGGGGACATCGACCAGCCGCGCCGTCAGCGCCGCTCCATCCAAACCGAGATCAAGGTCCATCCGCGTAGCCTACGGCCGAACGCGTGGCCGACATTCCCCGGGCCGCGGCGCGCAACGCCTCGACGATCACCGCCACCGAGGGGCGGCGTACGCTGGCCGTCCGCACCACGGCGTGGATGTCCCGCGCGAGGTCGAGCCCGTGCGGCAGGGGCCGCGTCACAACCCCTCTCCCCCCTCCCCGTCCCGCCTCATTGCCGCGAACCGCGATCCGGGGCAGGATCGCGATGCCGATACCGCGCGCCACCAGGCTCACGATCGTCGACATGCCCTCGAACTCCGACAGCAGGGACGGGGCTACTCCGGCCGCGCCGAGCAGCCGGTCGACGGCCGACCGGGACGGCTCCCCGGTCGGCGCGGCCAGCCATGGCTCGTCGCGCAGCGCCCGAAGGTCGACCGGCCGTGCCGGATCCGCGGCCCGGTGCGCACGCGGCAGGACCAGCAGCAACTCGTCACGGATCAGGTGATAGCTGGTCAGGATGGATTCGTGGAGGTCGTCGGCCAGGCGGCCGGTCCAGTCGTCCACGATGGCGACGTCCACGGCCCCGGAACGCACCTGGCGCAGCCCTTCCCGTGCCCCGGTCTGCCGCAGCACGAGCGTGAGCCGCGGGTGCGTGCGCATGCTGCGGGTCAGCGCCGGAGCGAACGCGACCGCCGCCGACGGGAACGCGGTGGCCACCATCCGCCCCGCGGGTTCGGTGGCGCGGGCGGACAGGTCGGCTTCGGCCTCCTCCACCATGGCCAGGATCCGCTCGGCGTAACCAGCCAGCCGTCGTCCCGCGTCGGTCAGTTCCGCACGGCGTGCGGTCCGGTCGAGCAGGGACGCACCGGCCTCGCGTTCCAGCGTGGCGAGCTGCTGTGACACAGCGGATGGGGTGTATCCGAGGGCGAGGGCGGCCTTGGCGATGCTCCCGCGGGTGGCGAACTCGTGCAGCAGCCGTAGACGGTGCAGGTCAAGCATAAGGAAAGCTTATGCTCGCCACCAGAGATCACCGCTTGTACTGATGCTTTAAGCCACGCAAACTTGAGCAGGTGTGAACAAAAACCCTTCTCCCGCAGCTAGGAGCGCCAGTTTCCGTGGCCCTCGCAATTACGCCAACCCCGATTTCCTCGCCCGCTACCTCCGCTAAGTCTGGCCCCACCACTACTACGCTCGGTCCCCCACCAAAGTTCCGGGTGTCCGCCACGCTCGCCGTCAATGAGGTCATGGACGCCCGCCGTCGCCGCGGCGAACCGGTCCTGCCGCTCGGTTTCGGCGAGGTCGGCCTACCCGTCCACCCCGTCCTGCGCGACGCGCTGGCCAGCGCCGTCGGCCGCAACTGCTACGGTCCCGTGGCCGGCTCGGCCACGCTACGCGCCGCCGCGGCGTCGTATTGGGCCCGGCGCGGACTACCCACCGAACCGGACTCTGTCGTCTGCGGCCCCGGCAGCAAGGCGCTGTTGTTCGCCCTGGTAGCGGCCATCGGCGGCGATGTCGCCGTGACCGAGCCGAGTTGGGTGAGTTACGCCGCGCAGGCCAGCCTGGCCGGTGCCACCGCGCATCTGGTGCCGTCCTGCGCCGGACCGGGCAACGGCGGTGTACCGCACGCGGCCAGCCTGGCTCGCGTCGTCGCCGCGGCCCGCGTGCAGCGCCGTCCGATACGTGCGGTGATCGTCACGCTCCCCGACAACCCCACCGGCACGCTGGCCACCCCGGCCGCCGTCCGCGCGCTGTGCGCCGTGGCCGAGCGGCACGACCTGGTGATCATCTCCGATGAGATTTACCGTGACTTGGTCTATGACGATGAGCCCGATTTTGAAAGCCCAAGTTCCTTTTCAAACGAACGGACGGTGGTAACCACAGGCCTGAGCAAGAACCTCGCGCTGGGAGGATGGCGGCTCGGTGTGGCGCGTCTGCCGGATACCGGTTACCTGGGCCGCGAACTGCGCGATCGCGTGGCGGCGATCGCCAGCGAGATATGGTCCGCGCCGGCCAGCCCGGTCCAGGAGGCCGCCGCGTTCGCCTTCTCCGAACCGCCTGAGGTGGTCGAACACGTGGCCCGCAGCCGCCGCCTGCACGCGGCGGTGGCTCGCGCGGTCGCACGGCGGTTCTCCGCTGCCGGCGCGGCCGTCTCTCCGCCGCAGGCGGCGTTTTATGTGTATCCGGATTTCAGCCCGCTCGCCAACCAGTTGCTCCGGCGGCACGAGATCACCAGCGACGCGGGCCTCGCCGCGCTCTTGCTGCGCCGCTATGGCGTTGGCGTGCTGCCCGGCAGCGTCTTCGGCGAACAGGACTGGCGGCTGCGCCTGCGGGTGGCGACCGGCATGCTCTACGGCGACAACGAAGCACAGCGCGCGACCGCCCTGGCCGCGGCCGACCCGTGCTCGCTGCCCTGGATCACCGCGTCCCTCGACCGCCTGGAAGAGGTGCTGTCCGACCTGCTGACCTGAGCGAGCGTCAACGGAAATCGGCGCGGGGTCGTCTATGGGGGTGACGCCGACAAGTCAGGGGAACATGTGGACTCAGGAGACACTGCAGCGGCTGGCCACGCGGTGGTCGCAGGTGACCAGCCCGAAGGCGTTCTGCCGCCGCGTGATGCACAACATCGTCATCGACCACGCCGGAGTACCCAGTGAGCTGCCCGTGGCCATGCATGATTCGCCCACAGAGGCTGAGTTCGACGCCATGCCCACCGATCCGTCAGCGCTCCGCGCCGTGCTGCTGAGCCAGGCCAGGCAGCAGGAGGCACAGGCGATCGCGGAACAGCAGCGGATGATGGCGGCGCACGGGAAGAAGCGGGCGGTTCCGCAGCCGCTGCACCTTACCGATGACGACAACGTCTTGTACAAGGTGCTCGCGGCCACACCGGGCGTCCAGGTCACCAGGACCACCGACATGGTCGGCCGCCCGGCCATGAAGATCAGCCGCTTCGACAGCGCGGCCGACGTCATCGACGAGACGTTCCAGAATCCCGCCACCGGCGGCGTACTGGAGACCACCTTCGTCTACCCGGCGAGCAGGGACCAGGGCACCGACCTGTACCTGTCGATCACCAGCAGCAACACCCTGCCCCCAGCCCATACGGCAGATAACCCGCGGTGAGCGGTAGCGAGCTTCGCGGGAAGCGTCGCAGGCCGGGGGGTCTGGGGGGTTGGTTTGTACCCCCCAGAAAAAACACTCTCAGGTCAGGGGACGGGGAGCAGTTCGGGGCGCTTGGGCGGGAGGCCGTCGCCACTCGATGTGCCACTCAGCCGACGGCGGACCCACGGCATCGCGTACTGCCTGGCCCAGCGGGCGTCCTCGCGGCGGGCGGTCAGCCAGCTCGCGCCGCTGACCGCCTGTGCGGCCAGTTCCGGGTCCGTCGTCTGTAGCGGGCTCCGCCAGTCGTCTTCGATCGGAACGCCGAGGACCGCCAGGGTGCGCAGGGCGATCCGCCGATGTCCCTCCGCGGTGAGGTGCAGGCGGTCCGCGCTCCACGCCCGCGGATCACACAGCACCCGCATGGACCACAGGTCCACCACGGCGCAGCCGCGATCATCGGCGATCGCACGAAGATGCATGTTGTAGGTGGCTATCCGGCCGCGCAGCAGCCGGATGACCGGGAACGCCTGCGGATCGAAACCGGTGAAGATGAGCACCCGGCAGCCGGCATCCCGAAGCCGGGCCACCCCCTCGTCGAAGTGCTCGGCCAGCCGGTCCACGTTCGCGCGGCGGAGGATGTCATTGCCGCCGACCGCGATGCTGACCAGATCCGGCGCCATGGCGATGGCCGGCCCGATCTGCTCCTCGATGACATCGTGAACCAGCTTCCCGCGGATGGCCAGGTTCGCATACCGGAAGTCCGGCGTCTGGGCGGCCAGGACTTCGGCGACGCGATCGGCCCAGCCGATGAAGCCACCGCCCGGGCGGTGATCGTTCAGCCCTTCGGTGAAACTGTCGCCTAGTGCGACAAAGGACCTTATGCCGTGCTGCGCGGGACTGGGCTGGTTTCTTCTCGACACCTCCATACCATCAATGATGCCAGGGCCGCGGAGCGACACTACAGTCGTGGGATGAAGCGCGGTGCCATGGCAGCCATTGCAACCATCGGACTCGCGATCGCGGCCGGGGGGTGTTCGGGGTCGGGAGCCACGGACTCGGCCGGGCCGGTTCCCTCCACCAGAACGTTCGCATCTGCGGGCAACTCCGCATCGGGATCGCCAGGCCATCCGGGCGCGGCCTGGCCAACCTTTGGCGGCAACCCGCAACGGACCGACGTCGCGACGGCTGACGCGGCCGGGCCGATGCGGATCGCGTGGCGAGCCCAGCTGGACGGCGCGGTGTACGGGCAGCCGCTGCTGGTGGGTAATCTCGCCATCGCGGCGACCGAGCACGACTCCATCTACGGGCTCGACGCGGCCACCGGCCGCGTCCTGTGGCGGACAAACGCCGGAACCCCGGTGCCGCTCTCGGACCTGCCATGCGGCGACATCGACCCGCTCGGTATCACCGGCACGCCCGTCTACGACCAGGCAGCGGGACTGGTCTACGCGGTAGCGGAAACCACGGGATACCACCACGTCCTGGTCGGCCTGTCGGTCACCGATGGCGCGGTCAGGGTCCAGCGCGACATCCCCGCGCCAGACGGGAACCCTCGGGACGACCAGCAGCGACCCGGCCTGGCCATCGAAGACGGGCGGGTATACGTCGCCTTCGGCGGCCTGTACGGCGACTGCGGCCAGTACCGCGGATCGGTGGTAGGAATCCCGCTCAGCGGCAGCGGCCCGCTGCTTTCCTACGTCGTCCCGACCTCCCGCGAGGGCGCGATCTGGGGCACGTCCGGCCCGGTGACCGGCCCGGACGGCACGCTGTACGTCAGCACCGGCAACGGATCCACCACGGAAACCGGCTTCGACGGCAGCGACGCGGTGACCGCCCTGTCCCCCAGTCTGCGCCAGGTTGGAATTTTCGCCCCCACCAGCTGGAAGCAGGACAGCCAGGACGACGCCGACCTCGCCTCCACGCAGCCCGCGCTCATCGGCGGCAACCGGCTGCTGGCGGACGGGAAACGCGGCACCGCATACCTGCTGAACACCACCCACCTGGGCGGCGTGGGCGGTGAGCTGACCCAGGCCGAGGTCTGCGAAGCCTACGGCGCCGCGGCGGTCAGCGGGAGCACAGTCTACGAACCGTGCAGCGGCGGCGGCATGGCGGCGGTCAGCGTCGCAGGTGACCAGATCCATGTGCTCTGGCGCGGTCCGGGCAACGCCGCCGGGTCACCGGTCGTGGGCGGCGGAGCCGTCTGGGTCTCCGACTATTCGGGCGGCACTCTCTACCAGCTCAACCCAGCCACCGGCGCGGTCCGGCAGACGCTGAGCCTGGGCGTGTCACTCCCGCACTTCGCATCGATGGCGATGTCGGGAAATCGCGCATATATCGGAACCAATCAGGGTGTGGTGGCGGTCGCCGGGGTCTAGCCGCGGGGACGGCGCTCGCCGGATTCGGCAGTGTCACACAGGCTTGGCGTGATCCCGGCATGCCCAACACGTACGATTAACCAGCAAAGTGATCCTTCCGGAATAACGAACGTATGCGACATATCCGGATATGCGGCCGTTCGCCGTCACCTGCCGCCACCCTGGAGAAACCCGCGTATCACCGCGTATCACCGCATATCGGGCACATGGGCCGACCATCGAATGGAAGATACGAGCCCCACGGAAGAAAAGGCGCCGGAAACCGGCACCTAAGCCTCCAGGAGGCGCTTTTGTTCCACGCCATCCACCTGATCGAAACGGGACATAAACCCGCAAGCGCCCTATGAGGCGCGAGCGGGCCGGTAAACGCGGCAAGCGGGGCGGTGAGGGCGGGGGACGGGGCGTCCAGGGCGGGGGGGCGGGGGGGTGAGGGGGAAGGTGGGGGGTGGGGATTAGGGAGGGGGTGTCGGCGGATGGAGGGGTGTGGGGGAGGAACCACAGCCGTTCGGTGATAATGGTTCGATGGTTGATTATCTCGAATCACCCACGCCGGCATTCCTGTTTGACCTGGACGGGACGCTGATCGACAGCGTCTACCAGCATGTCATCGCCTGGCGGGCGGCGCTGGCGGGGATCGGGATCGACCTTTCGGTGTGGCGGATCCACCGGCGGATCGGGATGAGCGGCGGCATGATGGTGTCCGCGCTGCTGCGGGAGACCGGGCGGATCTTGTCCAAGACCGAGATCGAGCAGCTGCAAGAGGCCCACAAGGCGGAATACCAGGCGCAAGCCGACACCGTCCGGCCGCTGCCGGGCGCGAGCGGGCTGCTGGCGGCGCTCACCGACGCCGGGGTGCGGTGGGCCATCGCCACCAGCGGGTACTCGGCCACGGCACGATCGGCGCTGGCGCTGCTGGGCCTGCCCGAAGACACGCTGATGATCACCCGGGACCGGGTGCGGCACGCCAAGCCGGACCCGGACCTGTTCCTCGCCGCGGCGGCCGAACTCGAGGTCGAACCCCGGCACGCCATGGTGGTCGGGGACAGTGTGTGGGACCTGCTCGCGGCGCGCCGCGCCGGGGCGCTCGGGGTCGGCATGATGTCCGGCGGGTACGGCCGGGAAGAACTCGAGCGGGCCGGCGCGTACCGCGTCTACGCCGACCCCGCCGAAATGCTGGCCCGGCTCGACGAACTGGGCGTAAGAGTCGGCGAATCGTGACCGCTACGGTCACCGGGAGTGACGCGGACGTCCGTCATCGGCGGCTCCCAGGACCGGACAGCTTCTGGTGGGTGGGGGCGGCCGGCGTGGCGTTCGTCGCGGCCGAGTTGCTGTTCGTGTCGCCGCGGATGGGGCTGAGCTGGGACGAGACCGTCTATGTCAGCCAAGTCACTGTTGGCCACGGCGGAGGTCACGTGCCGGCCGCGTGGTTCGATCCGCCGCGGGCGCGCGGGGTTCCGCTGCTGGTGGCGCCCGTCGCGTACCTGACCGGGTCGATCGTGGCTCTGCGGGTGTACCTGTCGGTGCTGGCCGGGACCGGGCTGGTGCTGGCGTTGCTGGTGTGGCGGCCGTTGCGACCGGCGTGGGTGCTGGCGCTGGCCGGAGTGGCGTTCGGCGGGCTGTGGGTGGCGCAGTACTACGGGCCACAGGCCATGCCTGACATGTGGTCGGCGGTCGGGGCGCTGGCCGCGGTCGGATTCTTCCTCCGGAAGAGCGCGCTCGCGCTTGGCGGGTGTGTCGCGTTCGTGACGCTGATGCGGCCGGGTGACGCGGTGTTCCTGGCCGTGCCGCTGCTTGTCGCGGTGCTGGTGGTGCGGTCCTGGCGACGCTGGGAGCTCGCGGTGGCGGTCCTCGGCGGGCTGGTGGCCGGGGGCGCGGAATGGGTGATCGAGGCGATCATCCGGTTCGGCGGAGTGTTCGCGCGGCTGCACGCGGCCGGGGCGGAGCAGAGCGGGTTCGGACTGCACCTCGGGGCGGTGCTCGACGAACTCAAGGCGCTGAACGGACCCACACTGTGCCGGCCGTGCACGATCGGCTACCGGCAGCCGGAGCTGGATCTGTGGTGGCTGCTCCTGCCGGTGCTGGTGGTGCTGGGTGTCATCGCGGCGCGGCGGACTTCCCGGTCTCCCGGTCCGACGGCTCTCGGTTCGGCGGCGCTGCCCGCGGTTTGCGGGGTCTGCCTGGCCGCGCAGTACCTGTTCATGATCGATTACGCGGCGCCGAGGTTCCTGCTTCCGGCCTATGCCGTGCTGGCGATCCCGGTCGCGGACGGCCTAGGGTGGCTGATCACCGGTGTGCGGCCCGACCTGCGGGTCGCGATGGCGGCGGTCGTCGTGTGCTTCGGCTTCGCGCAGCTCGCCGCGCAGCACATCGTGCTCGACCACGAGGCAGGGGGGACGGTGACGTTCCACCAGGACTATTCGCTGATCGCGGCGCGGCTGGCGGCGCTGGGAGTGCGACCGCCGTGTGTGGTGAGCGGCGTGCAGTACATCCCGATCGCGTTCTACGCGGGCTGTGCGTCAACGGGTTCGGCCGGCCGCCCGGCCGTGCTCGTCGCCTCCGGGCACAAGCCGCCGCCGTTCGCCCGGCACTGGCATGCGTACCGGGTCCGCGGGACCACGGTGCTGCAGGTCGTCGCCTATACCCCGTAGTACCGTATTCGTAAGCAATAGGTACTGGTATGTAACAGGAGGCGATTCGTCGTGCCAGCGGTACGTCGGATCCTCGTTGGTGTGCACGGGTCACTCGGTAGCCTTCAGGCGTTGCGTTACGCGGCGGACGAGGCCCGGCGGCGGGACGTCCCGCTGGTGCCGATCATCGCCTGGCTTCCGCCGGGCGGCGACGCGGCGGAGCGCCGCAATCCTTCGCCTTACCTGCGCAAGGTCTGGACCGAGGCCGCGTGGCAGCGGCTGTGGGACGCGTTCGACGCCGGACTCGGCGGAATGCCGGCCGACATCGAGGTGGAGGCCCATGTGGTGCGCGGCGAGGGCGGACCGGTGCTTGTCGACGCCGCCTGCTCACCGGAAGATCTCCTGATCATAGGAACGGGCGGGCGTTCCTGGCTCCGGCGAGTGCTACCGCGCTCGGTGGGGAGGTACTGCCTGGCTCACGCCAGGTGCCCGGTGCTGGCCGTACCGCCGTCGGCGCTGATGGAGGAGATGAGCCACGGGCTCCGGTCCTGGCACCTGCGGCGGCACGTCGCGCATGGATTCCGCTAGGGTTCCCGGTACCGTCCGCATGGGTCCAGTTAGGACCGGATGACCGGACTGAATCCCGGCCTTGACTATGGCCGTGGATGACTTCGGATACATAGCCCTGACGATCGTCATTTTTGCCGTGCTCATCCTCTTGGTGAAGGGGGTTGAGCGCCTTGAGCGCTGAGAACTGGCTCGGCCTGATCGTCGGTGCGCTGCTCACCATCTATCTGGTGGTGGCTCTCGTCAGACCGGAGAGATTCTAGTGAACGCGTCGCTCGCCGGCTTCCTGCAAGCCGGCCTGCTAATCCTGGCGCTGGGCGTCTGCTGGCGTCCCCTCGGCGACTGCCGGCGGCTGAAGCCGAGTCGATGGTAATGTATTTACCAAAACTGCCACCTCATTGAAAGCTGTAGACGCCGAATTGGGTGGCTGACCGTATGGAGTCGCTACTTCGCACTAATATCGCACTTAGTTCGCGACTATTTCGCACTCGCCTCCCGCACGCTGACAGTGCCATCACGGCCTTGACAATGGGAGTAGTGGTCCTATCGGGGATGGAACTCACCACCGAGTTCCGGACGCGGAACCAGCTTACCAGCCAGTAAGGTAACAAACCGGTCTGATACCGCATCGCTTTTGGGTAGTCAACCCCCAGTTTCCTGTAAAGCGTTTGCCTGGGTATATTCAGCACGCCACTGCAATCGGCTGCATTCAACAAAGAGCGGCATACGATATCCTGCATATTTAGGTATGCCCTGTGGGTAGCCATAACGTCGCCCTCGGCTGATGATCGGAGCGGGACCTTGAGCCGACGCCGATGATCATCGCAGAGTGCCTTGGCCGGCTCGAAAGCTTTTCGCTGACTCGCCGGCCGAAGCTGCGTCTTTGATCATTTCCGAGGGAGGGAGACCAGCACATGGAGGAACGCGAGCCCGACGGTATTAGTCCAGCTCAGCTCCACTTCTTGCCCACCACGGTATAAGCCGAGGGAGGCAACGGGATGATTAGGACATTCGTCGCGGAACCGACGACCCTGACGCGTGAGGGGCTAATCGCCCTCCTCAGCCGGGAGAAGGACATCGAACTAATCGCAGCCGTGGAGTGCGCCGAAGACGTCATACCCGCAGCTAGAGAGCTGAAGCCCGATGTCGCGCTGATCGCCGGCGCCTTTCCCGATCATGACGGAATCCTCATCGCACGAGCGATGCAGGCCATGCTGCCTCAATGTCGCTGCGCCATCCTGAGTCACACCTGCCAGGCGCGCGATCTGGAGCGTGCCATCGCCGCACAAGTGCACGGGTACCTCGCCCATGACTGCCCCGCTGAATTCCTTTGCGCGGCGATCAGGCAGATGGCCGTCGGCAACAAGATCATTGACCCGAGGCTCGCATTCATCGTGGTGGGCAGCAAGGCAAATCCACTTACGCTGCGGGAAATGGAGGCACTTAGAGTGGCGGCGAAAGGGTTCACGACCGCGGAGATCGCCGAGCATCTATGCCTTGCCCCCGGCACCGTCCGCAACTATCTATCTCGGGCGATCGCGAAGGTTGGCGCTCGCAACCGGGTTGACGCGATCCGTATCGCCGATGAATCAGGGTGGCTATAGTCGCGAAGACCTCAAGCACCATCAACGGCGCTCCTGCCTGCATAGATGGCACAGGCCAGGACGATGAGCGTGTCACTGCCGATTGATGACATCTATCACTAGTACCGGCGCTCTGCTATTTGATACGTTATTTCCGATTAGGCGCCACTTCGGCAACTGCGTTACTGATGCGCTGCGATTTACCTGAGATTCTTCAGCCATAGCGCACAAAGGAGCGGACGGGTGAGATCGTGGATAGCGATAATGCCGGGGATCTAGAACATTGAGCGTCTGCAAGCTGGCGACGGCCAAGACCGGCGCCGCGTTCTTGCCTATCAAGCCGGCCAACCCCCGGGCCGTTGCTGCGCGATCAGCTCGCCGCGGCCCTGGACACTGAGCGCATCACCCACGCGCTCATCCCCCCGGCCGCCCTGGCCACCATCCCGGCTCCGGCGCCGGGGGGCTCCCCACTTCCGGAAAGGAGAAAACGACATGGACGACGAGGCCAGGTACCAAGTGCTGCGCAACGACGAAGATCAGTACTCACTGTGGCCCGCGGGCCACGAGGTACCGGCAGGCTGGTACCAGGTGGGCAAGGAGGGAACCAAGGACGAATGCTCGGCATATGTCGACGAGGTCTGGACCGACATGCGGCCACGCAGCCTACGCGAACGGATGGATGCCAAGCAGGGTTCCTGAGATGACAACGACGGCGAGCCCCTGGATCGTCGATGGCAGCCAGCCCGCGAATTCGAACGGGATTTTGCCAGAGCATCGGAGGGAGAGGATCCCTCCGATGCAAATATTCTGTTTTGCGCACGCCGGGGGCGGGCCGGCCCTGTTCCGGCCCTGGCGGGACCGGCTGGCCCCCGAGGCTATGGTCCGGCCGGTCCTGCTGCCCGGACGTGAATCACGCTTGAGCGAGCCGCCGTTCCGGCGTATGGCGGACCTGATAGGTCCGCTGTGCGAGGCGCTGGAGCCGCAGCTGGCGCAGGAGTACGCGCTGTTCGGCCACAGCATGGGAGCGGCGGTTGCCTACGAGGTCGCCCGCCGGTTCTCCGAGGCGGGCCGGCCCGGGCCGGCTTGCCTGCTGGTATCCGGGCGGGCGCCCCGCCTCATGGCGGGCCGACGGCAAGTGCATGACCTGCCGGACGAAGAGTTTCTGGCCGAGGTCAAGCGGCTGAACGGCATGCCGCCCGAGGTACTCGACGAGCCCGAACTGATTAGCATGCTGCTTCCCGTGCTGCGCGCGGATTACCAGCTCGCCGAGACATACCGGCCGCTACCCGGCCGGCAGCTCCGCTGCCCGGTCACCGCCTACCTAAGCACGTCCGATCCAGAGGTGAGCGAACAGGAAATGCTGAGGTGGAAGCAGGTAACGACCGGAGAGTTCGCGATGCGGATCTTCCGCGGAGATCATTTCTACCTCAAGGGAGATCGTCCGGACGTGCTGAACGCAGTGCGCGAAGACCTCTCCCTGGCGCGAGCCAGCCGCGGCCGGGACTCGATGGCTGGCAGGTGACCGCCACTGAGGCGACCACCACGGCTTCGCGTACCAGGCGATGAGTGGTCAGCGTGCGCTCGACAACCGCCGGCGGCCGCACGCGCAGCCGGTCGCCTCCGGTGACCAGCGCCCGCAGCGGCAGACCATCCGGCCATGCGCAGCCGGTGAGGACGACCTCGGCCAGCGGAGTGGGCAGGAACGCCACGGTGATCTTCTGTTCGGCCATCCAGCACAGCAGCCGGGCTGGCTCGGTCAGCATCGCAGGCAGGAAGCAAATGGTCGCGCCGCTGCGCAATGCCGCCCAGATCTCCAGTACCGCGGCGTCAGAGCCGGGTGAGACGGCCTGAAGCAGCCGGTCGCCGGAGGTAATCCCGGCTTCGGCGCAGTACCAGCGCAGGATGCGGGCGAGATTGGACCGGTTGATTCCGCATCCCTGAGGACGGCCGGCGGAATCGAACGTGTAAGTCATGTAGGCCAGGTGGTCCGGTTCGGGACGCCGCGGGGGGTTGGCGTCGTCAAGTTTGGTTGTATGCCCGTCGCCCTGCTCCTCGGCAGTCAGGACGACGCTGACGACGTCGCCTGTGGGGGTGCTGGCGGCGACATCAGCGATCAGGGCGTCGATACGGGCCTTCGATGCCGACGTATCGATCGGCACGTACGCGCCGCCGGCCTTCTCGACCGCGAGCCAGCCCACCACCAGGCCGGGTCCTCGGTCGGCAAGGACCGGGACCTTGACGCCCGGCCCCACGCCAGCGTTGATCAGCCGGCGCGCGATCCTGTTGGACCAACGGTTGAGCTCGCGATAGGTGAGGAATGTGCCGTCAGC
The DNA here is from genome assembly GCA_019245115.1 of Streptosporangiaceae bacterium. GTDB lineage: Bacteria > Actinomycetota > Actinomycetes > Streptosporangiales > Streptosporangiaceae > JAFARZ01. The sequence goes on from JAFARZ010000131.1 coordinate 67,022, forward strand.
CCCGCAGATCGCCGGATGGTCGGGCCGCCGTGCCGCCCACTGTTCGAACAAGTCGGGGCCGGCTTCCTCGGCGCCAAGCACCTGCTCCCAGAGGTGAACCATCCGCCGTTCTATGTTAATGGCAGTTACGGCGGGAACCGGCTGAGACGGTAGCGCAACTACGGCCCCCCGGTTTTCTACAGCCGATTCCACGGCCAGCGGCCCGAGCTGATGCAACATGCCGAGCACCTTGGTTAAGGGGCCAGCCGTAGGACGCGTGCGTCCGCGCTGTCTCGTACGCTGCGGGACTTGCGCAGGTCACGGGTGAATAGCGCCTTCCGCATCCACCGGTCTGTTCCGTCGTACCTCGGGATGAAGGACCCACGGCCGTGGACGGCGAGGTAA